>JAISKP010000105.1 GCA_031260885.1 Eubacteriales Family XIII. Incertae Sedis bacterium | reverse complement strand
AGCGGTGAAACTTTCGGCGAAAGCCTCGGCCTTACTCGCGGCACTATTTCAAGAATAGAAAATGGAACAATAGCAGTTACGGAGTCGAACATCAAAATGATATCCGTATTGTTCGGCGTATCCGAGCAATGGCTGCGCAACGGTACCGGCGACATGCTCGCAGAAAAAAGCGAAGCGGACCGCATCATAGAGAAGCTCGGCACCACCGACCCCTTTGTAATAGAAATGATCCGGCTCGTAATGCAGATGTCAGACGAACACGCCCGGCAGATACTGGCGGAGGTAGAAGCGCTGGCTGAAAAGTACGGTAAGAGCAGTAAGGAGATTGCCTGATGGCAGAAGCAAAAAGGAGAGGGTATGAATAGCGGTTAATACTATACAGGTCAAGGGGTTGCCGTAGGCGGACACTTCCGGAAAAGAGGAGAAAAGTAAAATGGATTGGACAACGATAATCATATCAATTGTTGGAGCAATAGCAGTCAGTATTGTTACCGGCATTATTACGGTGAACCACTCTCAAAAGAAATTTCTTTCAGAAAATGCGAAAGCAGACATAGAAAAAGCAATAAGCATGGCTGAAATTTATGCTACTGAGTTAATCCCGTTGTTGGATTATGTAACTGCATTATATGGGGCGAACAAACCATTGATGAAGGCGCAAGAAAAACTCTCTTCCGAACGAAAAATGGGCAACCTTAAGTTTACTCATGCGGAAATGCAAACACTTTTTGATAAAAAAGAACTCGCTAAAATTAAAGACGAGATGCAACCGCTCGAAATGGATTGCGGGACGCTGTATGCTATCGAATGCAAAGCGACCTCCTATTTGACCGATGAGCAGAAAAATGTGCTTTTTGAAAACAAGACAAAAAAATTAAAGGACTTAACGGAAAGTCATAACCAATTGGTCAACACATGCATTATCAATTGTCGCGCAAAACGAACTGACTTTCTGAATCGTTTGGAGTATTTTTCAATGTACTTTAATACCGATCTTGCAAACTCAGGCGTGGTCTATCAGTCATTACACCAGACATTTATCAGTGCAGTTCAGCTTATGTACTTCGATATCAGTTCGCGTAATACGGATTCAAAAGATTATTACTTCACGAATGTACTGAAACTATTCAATAAATGGAACGAGGAGTTCAATGCTCAAATCTATAAAGAAACTGAAATTCGCGCGCAGAAAGAGGATGATTTAGATGGCATAGCAAAACAGCCGACATCATATAAAAAATAGAGGCCGAAGCCTCTAAATCATTTATTATTCGTGTCGTCGCTGTTGGAATTGTCGTCGAGATGAAGAATTTTAATCGAATCAGTGTACATAATGGTCCCTCCTTAATCACTTCGCTATGTATATTGTACCACACTTTGAGCAAGTGGGATAATCTATCTTAGGAACGGCGGCCAACCCGTTCCCCGAACTGATCCTTAGGTAACCGACCGTTCGGACATCATTCAGATGGTTAGTCTGAAACAGTTCGCGATGTTGTAGTGTCAGTATAAATGATGATTCGTTAAGATGTCAACATATTTAACAAGCAAACGCCCGGCTGCAACCGGGCGAAAGGAAAACCACTATGATTTATGGAGTATTTTACGGTCGGTACTCAAGCCACGCACAAAACGATGCATCAATCGAGCAGCAGCTCAAGGAGTGCCGGGAGTACTGTGAGCAGAAGGACATCACCCTTATAGGTGAGTATGCTGACCGCGCCATGACCGGGACGAACGACAACCGCCCGGAGTTCCAGCGAATGATCAAAGATTCCGCGAAGGGATACTTTCAGGCGGTTGTTTGCTGGAAGGTGGATCGCTTTGCCAGGAACCGCTACGATGCCGCCATGAACAAGTACAAGCTTAAGAAAAACGGCGT
The DNA here is from genome assembly GCA_031260885.1 of Eubacteriales Family XIII. Incertae Sedis bacterium. Taxonomy (GTDB): domain Bacteria; phylum Bacillota; class Clostridia; order Peptostreptococcales; family Anaerovoracaceae; genus JAISKP01. Next base: position 3,050 of record JAISKP010000105.1, on the reverse strand, counting down.
CAAGGTCGTGTATGCAAAGGAGTCTATACCGGACGGCCCGGAAGGGATCCTGCTCGAAGCGATCCTTGAGGGAAGCGCGGAGTACTACTCCGCGAACTTGTCTCAAAACGTGTCGCGCGGTATGAACGCGAATGCCGAGCGCTGCAAGGTTAACGGCCAGCTCCCGCTCGGATATCGCAAGAGCGCTAACAGCAAGTACGAGATCGACCCCGTTTCGGCGCCCGTGGTACGCGAAATCTTTGAATCCTATGCCGGGGGCGTATCGACCGAAAAAATCGCCCAACGGCTCAATATGCGCGGAATCAAGAATACCAGGGGACGGCCATTTACGGCCAGCAGCTTTAACACCATGCTGCGCAATGACAGGTACACAGGGACATACAAATTTGGTGACGTAGTGATCCCCGGCGGGATCCCGCAGATCATTTCCGATGAACTTTTTGAAAGGGTAAAGAGAAAGATGGAATCAAAGAAATACGCGCCGGCGGCAGGACGCAAAGTAGATTATCAGCTCACCGGCAAGATGTACTGCGGTTACTGCGGCAAGACGATGATCGGCACGACCGGCACAAGCAAGCAAGGCAATATATACCACTACTACAACTGCTCCGGCGTCCGGAACAAATCCGGCTGCAAAAAGAAGTCAGTAAAGAAGGATTACATCGAAGACTTTGTCGTGGATACGATCAGGGTGGATGTGCTCACCCCGGATAACATCAGGACGATAGCGCAGGCGACCGAAACGGTGCAGAGAGCCGAGCGAGACGCCTCCGGCATAAAAGATATCGAAGCACAGATCAAGAAGGCTGAAAAAGGCATTTTGAACCTCATGGAATTGATCGAGGTCTCCGGAGCCGCAGCAGAAGCAAGAGCACGCATCGAAGATCTGAACGACCACAAGCTGGATTTAGAATACAAGCTGAAAGAACTCGATACTCCGATCATCACAAAAGAGCAGATCGCATTTTGGCTTGAGGGAGTCCGTGACGCAAAGATGAAAGGAATGTCGTTTGGCAGCACCCTGACTGAGATCTTCGTCAGGAAGATATACCTGTACGATGATAAGATCGCTATCGCCTGCAGGCTACAGGAAGGTGAAGACATAGAGATCACCAGGGAGCTTGTAGAAAGTTTGCCGTTGGATAGCAGCGGGTTCACGGAAATTTCCGGTTTTGAAGCAGATACAGAATCCGGCGAACTTCCGGAAACGCGAAAAGACAGCGCTTTCGGAGCACTGTCTTCTCTCAAGGTTGGTGGGCCTTCAGGGACTTGAACCCGGGACCTGCCGGTTATGAGCCGGACGCTCTAACCAACTGAGCTAAAGGCCCTTAAAACTTGTCTTTTTTGCGTCTGCTGCACGATTTGAAAGTCGTCGCCACCTTGCGGACGTGAGTACGCGGCGTCGGCTCCTTTGTTTCAAATCCCACAGCAGACACAAAAAATCCTGCGTTTTAAAACAATTTATTGGAATTATTTTCCATCATTTGGTCGGGGCGACAGGATTTGAACCTGCGACCCTCTGCTCCCAAAGCAGATGCGCTACCAAGCTGCGCTACGCCCCGACTCTGTACGACCGCCGCAACCCGAAGCTGCGGCGCGGTCGTTTTGGCAGGGGTAGAAGGACTTGAACCCTCGGCGCATGGTTTTGGAGACCATCGCTCTACCAACTGAGCTATACCCCTATAACTTGTCTTTTTTTCGACAGCTTTACAATTCTATCATAGTACAAATGCGTTTTCAATAAACAAAATTTGTAAAAAGTTTGTCATTCTGCGTGCAGCGAAGCGGAATCGCAGAATCCATATTATGATTTGCCACTGGATTCTGCGACTTCGCGCAGAATGACACAACAAATTACTTGCCCTGAATCCCTATCGCCGTATGTACTGATGCAGTTTTGCCAGCACCTCATCCAAATCCAGCGGCTTTCCTACATGATCGTTCATACCGGCGGCTATGCAGTTCTCAATATCCTCCCTGAACACGTTGGCGGTCATGGCCACGATCGGAATTTCTTTCGCTTTGGGAGAATCCATGGCGCGGATTCGGCGTGTCGCCTCGTAACCATCCATTTTCGGCATCTGCACATCCATGAAGATCATATCATATTTGTCCGGCGATTCGCTGTACATTTTCAGGGCTTCGGCGCCGTTCTCGGCGCAGTCGATGTCAAGCTGCGTCGGTTCCAGCAGAGCGAGCACGATCTCCCTGTTGATCTCCACATCCTCTGCCAGCAAGAGGTGATACCCTGCGAAATGTTCCGCATGCTCCGGGCTTGATTCCTCCATGGCGATTAGCTTATCCACATCAAGGTATTCATTGATTGTATCTACTATGGCGGACGGGAACAAGGGCTTTTGCAGGAACTTGTCGATCCCAACGCCTTTTGTTTCATTCTCAAGCGAAATCAAATCGGCAGAGGAAATCATGATAACTATATACGGGGGGGCATCACTGTATACGTTAAGTATCCTGCGCGAAAACTCCATACCGTCCATATCCGGCAAGTTCCAATCCACAAAACAGATATTGTAAGAGCCTCCCTGCCTGACAAGAGCGCAGGCTTCCTCGCCGCTGTCGGTTACATCGCAGGCTAAACCGAACCGCTCTGCAATTTCAGTGAAGTGTTCCCGTACCTCGGTTGCGCCGTCCACAGCAAGGATACGGATTTTTTGTGAATTGAGATTCGGAAGCGATTGCATCTCCGATTCAGAAACGCCACGTTCAGCCTTAATGGTAAACGCAAAGGTGGAACCCTTGCCAAGCTCGGATTCAATCCAAATCTCACCGTCCATCATCTCAACAATTCGCTTTGATATGGCAAGACCAAGACCCGTGCCGCCGAATTTGCGGGACGTGCTGTTTTCGGCCTGCTGGAATGAGCCGAATAGCTTTGCCTGTTGCTCTTCGCTGATGCCGATGCCTGTGTCCGTCACTTCGATTTGTATCGTACAGATGCCATTTTCTTCTTTGATAAAATGAGTGTCGAGGCTTATGTTGCCTTGCTCCGGCGTAAATTTCACCGCATTAGAGAGAAGGTTGCTTATTAC
>JAISKP010000212.1 GCA_031260885.1 Eubacteriales Family XIII. Incertae Sedis bacterium | reverse complement strand
CTTGCCTTCATGATCGCGCCCGGATACCAACTGATCCTGCTTGCTGTCTTTTCCTATGTTCCGATCATTTTCATATTTTACTTGTTTGCAAGACTCCAAACAGCAAATGATCGTTTGATTGAAAGGGGTCGCGAAATTCGAATGCTCACCATGGGGATGGAAGAACAGCGAAAAGCCGTACAAGCGATCGAAGATGTAGCAAGAATGGAAGAACGTAACCGACTCGCGGCGCGGATCCATGACGAAGTCGGGCACGGGATTTCCGGGAGCATCATGCTGCTTGAAGGTGCGATGCTGATCCTGCCTGCGGATCCTGAAAAGTCACGCGAGGTGATCGGGACGGCGACCGAGAATCTCAGAAAAAGTGTCGATGACATCCGGCTGACGCTACGCGAGGAACGCAGCGGTATTACAAAGAGCAGCCTTGCCCGCATCAATGCGGAACTGTCGAAATTCGGCGCGGCGCATCCGGGCATCGCGATTACCTTTACGCCTGAGGGCGATCTCACCGGAATTTCTGTGACAATATGGACCTGTATCCACGAAAACCTGCTCGAAGCGATGAGCAATCTGCTCAAGCACTCCGCCGCAGATCATTTCGAAGTAACCGTTTCCAACAAGCGCAAAGTGGTGAAAGCGGTGTTCATCAACAACGGCGTCGGCGGCGAAACGCCGCCGGTGTCCGAGCGAAACGAGCGCGTAGGCGGGATGGGTCTGATCCATATGGAAGAGCGCTGCGCAGTTTACGGCGGCAGATTTTTCACACAGACCGTGGGAAACGAATTTCGGATCACGATGATCTTCCCGGTACGTATGGTGGGATGAACCGAGAGGTCATAGATGTGTCATGTTACAGCGTAGCAGAACGGAGCAATTAAATGATTACACTGATCATCGCCGATGACGATCCGATCATCCTGCAGGGACTCTCAATGATTATCAGCAGCAGGAATGACCTGAATCTGCTCGGAACCGCATCGTGTGGGAAGGAAGCAGTCGCGTTGTGCCGTGCGCATCATCCGGACGTGGCGGTCTTGGATATTCGGATGCCGCAGATGAACGGAATCGCCGCCGCCGAAAAGATCCTCGAAGAACATCTTTCCGCGCCGCTGTTACTCACCACCTTTGATGAACCCGATCTGATCGGAGAGGCTTTGGATGTCGGAGCAAGAGGCTATATTCTGAAAAACAGTCCTTCGGAACGCATCCTCTCTGCGATTGTGACCGTGGCCGAAGGGGGAACCGTCTTTGCGCCTGACGTGATCGACTATATCCGTTCGGTGGTACGAATTCCAAACGGCAATACCTTTGAAGGATTGACGTCGCGAGAGAAAGAGATCGTGACGCTCATCGCGGAGGGGTTGTCCAATGCGGAGATCGCCGGGAAACTGTTCCTGAGCAACGGAACGGTGAGAAACCATATTTCAACAATTTTGGAAAAAACAGGACTTGACCACCGAACACAGATCGCCGTGAGGTATCTGGTCGGCTCTTAATCATACGAGCATTTTGTTTTGTGCATCAGTGCAACACAAAATTCAAATTTTCTGTTGCATTATATCACCGAGGTGATATAATACTATTTCAATCAACATTTATATGTACGCGTTATTGTCTATTGCCGGACAGTAACCTGTATCGTTCTGTGAGGGACACAGATGACGAAGACACTTTACCACGGCTCGCGCACCATTCTTGAGACACCGATCCCGGAGAAGGGAAACCGGCACAGTGATTTCGGTTCGGGCTTTTACTGCACGGAGAGCCTCGCGCGTGCAAAAGAATGGGCCTGTGATGATGCGCGCGGTGGCTTTGTGAATACCTATTCCCTCTCAACCGAAGGTCTGAAGATCTTGGATCTGACCGCGCCCCCCTTTGGTCTCTTGTATTGGCTTGCGCTGCTTGCGGAGCACCGAATATTCAGACTGACAACCCGAGACGCGTCACAGGGTCGTGAATACTTGCGCGCAAATTTTCTGCCGGCGCCGGAGGAATATGATGCCATCATCGGCTATCGAGCGGATGATTCCTATTTTGCATTCGCACAGGACTTCTTGGACAATGCCATTACCTACAAACAACTTATTCAGGCGCTGTCTTTTGGGAAAAGCTGCGAACAATTTGTGTTGAAGAGTCCGAAAGCATTCGCTGCGCTGCACTATGAGTACAGTGATTTCGTGGACGGAAATACTTTCTTCGAGATGCGCAAGTCACGCGATGTGGAAATGAGAAGCCGCTATTCCGAAAAGCGCAGGGAAAACGATGCCGATGCGAAAAAAAGGTACTACTCCGCAGCGCGGTTCGCGCTGCCGGACGCCGACGCTGTTTACTTAACCGATATTACCCGAAAGGAGATGTGGCAGGGCGATGAACGCTTACGATGAAATCTACTTAACGGATGCCGCCGCGAACCTCGGGGATATGTTTGACTATGCCGTGAACGATCTCGGCTATGATGGTGACACATTCATGCAGATGTTTATCGTCTCAGGAATCGCGGAACAATTTGCCCACGGAAATGTGAAGTACATCGCCGGGAAGAGCGGCTTTGAGCTTGCGGATGAAATCATCCGAATGATCACCCATACCGGAGCGGGCACGCAGCCGGCGTACCGCGCGCGCAAAACTGCCGCATACTGGACAGGTTGGATCCTCGCCCGATACCAGTGGCAATGCGGGATGTCCTATGCGCTCATGCAAAAGCTGCTTCCCTTTTCGGAGGTCTGCAAGATGTATCCGACGTTGCATGAGTCGGACGCAGAGAAGTTCTTCGAGACGGCGAACAGGACAATCAAAAAAAATGCGCCGTCGACAAATCTGAGACAGTTGCGCGAAACTTTCGGGATCTCGCAGACCGACCTTGCAACAAAATCAGGCGTACATCTGCGATCCATACAGATGTATGAGCAGCGCAACAAAGACATCAATAAAGCGCAGGTCATGACGCTTGCAAAAATTGCGAGAACCCTCGGCTGCAGCATCGAGGACTTTCTGGAAGTCACCGATTGACATCCTATAGGATCAGCCCTATAATAAATTCATAATCTGTTTCGGGGCGGGGTGAGACTCCCCACCGGCGGTGATGAACACGTCTGCGGTACAAGGGCAAACGCCTGATGTGCGCGGAGAAGTTACAAGTCCGCGAGCAAGCCGGGTGATCCCGGGGCGCATGAGCCGGTGACAATCCGGTACCGACGGTAAATTGTGTGACATACCGCAGCGGCGGTCAAAACACAAAAGTCCGGATGAAAGAAACGGTCATTCAATTTGAACCGGCAATTCACTTGCCATACAAATCACCTTTGAATGATAGTGCCCCCTTAACGGAAGCGGGGCATTTTTATTGCCCCCCTTACGTATTTTCCACATTATTAAGGGAGGTATACAGATGTCAGTCAATCAATCACAACAGAAGAAAACCGTGGTGCCGGAACCCGAATCGCTGAATACGGCAGCAGCGCACGGTGCCGTATCCGAAAGGTCATCGGGCACGAGGACACGGAAACTTGTCGTCGTAGCGATGCTGTCGGCCGTCGCATTTGCATTGGCGTTTCTGGAATTCCCGGTGCCGCTTTCACCGGCGTTTGCGCGTTACGATTTCTCGGATATACCGGCGCTGATCGCGGCATTCGCGCTCGGTCCGCTCGCGGGCGTCTGCGTGGAACTCGTTAAAAACGTACTGCAGCTTCTGTCCAGCGCCACGGGCGGCGTGGGCGAACTTGCGAATTTCATCATCGGCGCGGGAATGGTCCTGCCCGCCGGTCTGATATACCGCAAAATGAAGACGAAAAAGGGCGCAATTCTCGGCTGCATCCTCGGTACGGTCGCGATGGCGGTCATCGCAGGGCTCGTCAATTATTTCATCCTGATTCCGATGTTCAACATCTTCATGCCGATCGATGAAATCATCAAATCCTTCGGCGAGTTCATGCCGTTCATTCAGACGAAGCTCGACGTAATTATTTACAACTGTGTACCGTTCAACCTCATTAAGGGTGCGCTCATCTCCCTGGTCACGGTGCTCCTCTACAAACGAATCTCTCCGATCCTGAAAGGCAGACGTTAACATGGATGTTAGAGAAGTTTTCCGGTTCCTGAAAGAAGATATTCACTCTACGGTGTTTGCAACAACCGACGCGCAGGGACTGCCGTATGTCAGCGTCATTGACATCATGCTCTATGACGACGACGCGCTGTATTTTCTGACCACGACAGGGAAGGATTTCTACAACAATATCGTAGAGAGACCGTTTGTAGCAGTCAGTGGCATGAAGGGGGAGGACACGCTTTCCACCATTGCGATCTCTCTGCGCGGAAAGCTCCGCAACATCGGTCCATCGCTTATCCCGAAGATTTTTGCAGAAAATCCTTATATGGATAAAATTTATCCGACCAAGGAAAGCTGCACCACATTGACTGTCTTTCAGATCTACGAAGGGGACGGTGAAATCTACGACCTTCGGCAAATGCCACCTCGCCACGAGGTTTTTGCCTTTGGTGGCGGAAAGACAAGCGAAGCGGGTTACCGGATCACGGAACGCTGCACGAACTGCCGCGAATGCCTGCCGGCTTGTCCGTCAAACTGCATTACCGAGGGCATAGCGCATTTTGAAATTGCGCCCGAATACTGTCTGCATTGCGGTATTTGCGCGGAGATCTGCAGGTTCGAAGCGGTGGAAAGACGTTATTAAAAGATTGCGTGAATCATGAACTTTTCTTTTTCGCTTTGTCTTTCGCATCGCTGATCAGGATGAATGCCAGATCGATGAGAAACAGGGTGACGATGAACGTCAGGGCGCTGCCCGCAAACCGTAGACTCCCGCCCGACAGAATTCCGGAACCTGAAACGCTGTCATCCGTAAACGACGGGTAGCCGCTTACATTCGGCAAAACGCTCAAAAGCAGACCGCCGGACAACTGCCAAATCAGGTGCGTGACGAATGGTGCGAGCATACCGCCGGTATGCAGGCGCAACATCGACAGCAGGCAATTGAACGCAAATGCGATCAGGATCGAAATGGTTCCGCCTGAAAGCACGTACGGGGTCAGCAGCGCAAAGAGAATGGCCGAACCCCCCACCGCCGCGAATTTTCCAAATCGCGACTGAACCAACGAAAACAGATATCCGCGAAATACATATTCCTGTGCTGCCACATTTATGATGATCGCCAATACCCAAAGATAGAATTGATCGATATCGTACCATCTTCCGAAGCTAAAACTGTCCGTCATGATGTAAAGTCCGAGCGTTCCGCCCGCAAGCAGTACACCGACGATCAGACCAAGCAGCGCATCCTGCGCGGGTAGTTTTGAGATGATTGGCGAAAGTTCCTTCTCTTTCATGAAACGAATGAACAGCCACGTAATGAGCGCCAGTCCCGCAAACGAAAGCAGTTGTACCCAGACCGCATTCAGCGCAGCATTGTTTACGAATGTTTGTAGGGCGGGCAGTCTAAAAACCCAAAGCAGCAATGCCCACAGAACCAAATATACGGCAATTTGAAGAAGTGTTTTGCCGAGTTTCTTTGTAAAATCAGTCACGTGCCCTCCCATAAATTTTTGTGATTTCACACACTCTATCCGCCAACGTATCCGTCAGCACACCCTCACCGAGACGAAAACTCCAGTTTCCGGCGCTCAACGTAGACGGCGTATTGATCCGCGATTTTTCGCCTAAACCGAGCCAATCCTGAACAGGAATAACCGCCGTATCAGCTACGCTCGCCTGTGCGGCGCGAATCATCGCTTTGGGTAGATCCTTTTTATTTCGGACGCCCAGATATTCACAAGCATATTCTACCACATCGGGTTTTGAATCGCGAGTCCAACCGATCAGCGTATTGTTGTCATGTGTCCCGGTATACACCACACTGTCCCTCGTGTGATTGTGCGGCAGATATCCGCTGTCTTCCTCTTCGGGATCGAAAGCGAACTGCAGCACCTTCATTCCGGGAAACCCGCTGTAATTGAGCAGCTCACTGAGATCATCCGTCAGGATACCGAGATCTTCTGCGATGATTCCGATACCGGGCACATTTTTTTTGACCGCATCGATGAAGTGCCTACCCGGTCCGCGTTGCCAAGATCCTGCCGATGCCGGATGTGAGATCGGAATCGTATAATACTCCGAAAGTCCGCGGAAGTGATCGAGCCGGCAGAGGTCATAAAGCGCAGCCGTTTGCCGAAGACGCGCCAGCCACCAACGATAATTTTCTTTTTTATGCGCATGCCACGCATATACCGGTACATTCCAAACCTGTCCGTTCGCAGAGAATGCATCGGGGGGAACCCCTGCGGAAACAGAAGGTGTTCCTTTTTTTTGTCCGCGATTCACAGTCAGGAACAGTTCCGGGTGTGCGCGGTAATCTGCGGACTGTTCCGATACATAAAACGGCAAGTCGCCGATAATCCCGATCCCGTGTGCATTCGCATACGCCTTTAGCACGATCCACTGTGAAAAGAACAGATACTGAATGCGTTTTACATAGACAAACGGTTCGACGGCGGAGGACGGTTCGCCTTTTATCTGTGTCTGCATCTCGGCGAAATCGTCCAGCCAGTAAGCGTTTTTTGCACAAAAACGCTGATAGTCCTTGTTTTCATCCTGAATGCGGGAAGCCGCCTTTATAAGCAACGGTAGTTTGTATGCGCGAACGCGTGCGTAGTCGACACGGGCAGGGGATACAAAAGAGGACGGTTCATGCGCCGCGTCGTTCCGGGCTGTCTCAAGTTCTTCTTTTGACAGGAGTCCATCCGTTTGTAGCGATTTTAGGTCGATCAGCAGCGGATTTCCCGCAAACGCCGAAAGGCATCGGTAAGGGCTGTTGTCATCGCCCGTCGGACCGATGGGCAAAATCTGCCAGAGGGATTGTCCGGCCGAAGCCAAAAAGTCAACAAACTCGAAAGCGCTCTTTCCGAGCGTTCCGATTTCTTCCGCCGAGGGCAGGCTGAATATCGGCATGAGCATGCCGGATCTTCTCATGTAGTCCATCGCAGATCAAATTGCAGTGCACGCAGCATCGGCACCTCTATTTCAAGAAGTCCGTCTTTGATTTCACGTTCGGTCTGGTCCGACAGGTTGACCGCACAGTCCCACTGCATTGTCCGGAACAGTTCGTGAGATGCCGGAGGCAGACACTCCTTCTCCTGATACAGGTCGACAACGATTCGATGTACTTCTTCCGTCGGATTCACAACGGTTAAAACCACTCTATTCTCCGCCGCATTTCCGAACGCATCGGTGCCGTCTACTATGTATCTTAAAATGCCCAGAATATTCCCGTTTGTCGAATAGAAGAGCGCATTTCCGGTGCACATCACTGAATTGTCCGCGCGGAATTTCGCAAACATCGCATAGGTCGCGCTCATTTTCGGATCGCACACCTCGTACGGACCTCTGTCGAAAGGATCCAGCAACCCATGCATGCCGACTTCGTCGCCGTAATAGATGGACGGAATCCCGGGCAACGCGAACTGTATCGCCGCCGCAAGCCGCTGCAGCGCTTCACCTCGTCTGTCCTCTTCCTCCGTAACCGTAAATGCCGCCTGCGCCTCCCGCGAAAGACCACCCGGTTGGACGCCTGTCGCGAGCACGGTTCTGATCCGTGCGATGTCATGCGACGAAAGGAGGTTCATCAGAACAAAATACATCTCCTTCGGATAATTCTGGCTTTGCCCGACGAGAAAGGCTCTGTATTCATATGCGTTGATCCGACCGAGCAGAAAGCGTATCGTTTTTTCGGCGAACGGATAATTCATTACACTGTCAAGACCGTGCCCCAGCGCGTACTGCCGGGGAACATTGTAGCTCTGCTTGGTCGTGGCGTCTTCCCAGACTTCTCCGAGCAGGAAACTTTCCGGATTCTTGGCTTTGAGCGCCGTGCGCATTTTCGCAATGGTGTGATCCGGAAGTTCATCCGCCACGTCAAGTCGAAAACCCGACGCCCCCCGTTCAAGCCACGTGTTGAACACGCTGTGCGCCCCTTCTATGACGAAGTCAACCCAGTCAGGCTGATTTTCATCGACTTCGGGCAGCGTGTCAAATCCCCACCATGAATCATACCGATCCGGAAACCGGCTGAATCTGTACCAATTGTGGTACGGAGAATCCGGGCTCTGATAAGCGCCGATGCTGTCATACCGTCCGTAACGGTTAAAATATACGCTGTCGTCCCCGGTATGCGAAAAGACCCCGTCCAGAATGACACGAATCCCGAGGCTGTCGGCTTCCGCAATCAGCCTGCCGAAATCTTCCTCCGTTCCAAGAATCGGGTCAACTTTCAGGTAATCTCCCGTATTGTATCGGTGATTGGAGGCCGCTTCGAAGATCGGATTCAGGTAGAGGAGCGTAGCGCCAAGCGCCTTCAGCCTCGGCAGTTCTTCCGTAATTCCCGGCAGATCGCCGCCAAAAAAGTCGAGCGGTTCATAAAAGGGTTTGCCGGGTGCCGGCAGATAGGCGGGCGGCTCGTTCCACTTATCATGGAGCCACTGATCCTGCCGACCCATGCGCCTGTGCACTTCAAGTCCGGCAGACGCACGATTTTCCGCGCTCCGCTTAAACCGATCCGGAAAGATCTGATATATTACGGCGGACTTTGCCCAGTCCGGTGTGCGGAACTGCCCGTCGTGCACGGTGATCTGGAAGGCCGGCGGCGGATTCAGATAGACCTTGCCGACGCCGCTGTTGCCGCCGAATTCCGTGCCGTAATAGATGCGGCTGCCGTCGAGCAGCATGACGGTAAACCAATACCACAGCACGCAGGGATGATCCGGAACCGATGAGGACGCAGCGAGCATCTCTCCCTCGGGACGCATTTCGTATTCAAAAACGTGTCCGTCCGCCAGTACGTTCAGCACGGCTCCGCTGTAATGCAATCCGTTGATCTGAAGTCCGATCCGGACGGGTGTCCCGCATGCAACTGCGCCAAGCGGATTTCTGTATTTTGCCTTCGCACTTTCGTGAACGATTGAGCTGTCGCTGACGATCATGCCGGCGGCGAAAATCTCATTCATAATATCATTCGCCTTCTGCGCCGGACGGAAAACTTTCCGAGTTGAGCGCTTCAAGTCCCCAGACCTTATCGTTGTATTCGCGTATCGTTCGATCCGCAAAGAAAATGCCGGAATGCGCGGTGTTTGTCGCCGCCATGCGCGTCCACCGATCCTGATCGCCATAGGCTTTCATCATCCGGGAAAACGCCTCGTCGTAGGACTCAAAATCATGTAGCAGAAAATAGGCGTCATTTTTACCCGGACCGCCGTCGACCAGGGCGCTGAACAGGTCGTTGAACTGTCTGTCTCCGGACACCGGCAGCGACCGACTGATAAACGTATCCAGTATCAGTTTGATCTCAGGGTTCTGATTGTAGATCTGCTTTGAATTGTAATTCCCGTATTTTTTGATCCGTTCGATCTCATCCACCGTGGCACCGAAGATGAAAATGTTGTCCTTCCCGACTTCGTTGTAGATCTCCACGTTTGCACCGTCGAGCGTTCCGATCGTCACCGCACCGTTCAGCATGAACTTCATGTTGCCCGTGCCCGATGCTTCGAGACCCGCCGTGGAAAGCTGTTCGCTGACATCGGTCGCCGGAATGAGAATCTCCGCTTCGGATACACCGTAGTTTTCGATGAATACCACCTTCAGTTTCTCTCTCGTCTCCGGATCGTTGTTGATCAGCCCGGAGACGGCGAGGATAAGACGGATGATCTCTCTGGCGCGGTAATATCCGGGGGAAGCTTTCGCGGCGAAGAGGAAGGTCGACGGCGTGATGTCCGCAGCCGGATTTCGTTTCAACGCATAATATAGATGAAGGATGTGCATGATTTTCAAGAGCTGTCGTTTGTATTCGTGCAGACGCTTTGCCTGTACGTCGAAAATGGAATCAGGATCGATTTCGATGCCCTGCTTTTCATAGAGGTGATCGCGCAGCCGGATCTTGTTTTCACGCTTCACCGCCGCGAAATCCTTTAGAAATTCTTCGTTCGAAAGCAGTGACCTTACCTTGTTCATCTCTTCGTAATCCCGCAGAAAACCGTCTCCGATGTGCGCCGTAATCAGCTTCGTGAGCGGCTGATTTGCCTTGGCGAGCCAACGTCTGTGCGTAATACCGTTCGTGATCCCGAGAAATTTATCCGGGTAAAGAATATAGAAATCACGAAAGGTGGACTGTTTGATGATCTCGCCGTGCAGCTGAGAAACGCCGTTCACCTTGCCGCACACGGCGATACAGAGGTTCGCCATCCGGATTTCGCCGTTGCCGATGATCGCAAGTTCGTTCAGTTTATTCACATCACCCGGCCACTTTGCCCAGATGAGATCCCGAAACCGTTTGTCGATCGTCTGAACGATCGTATAGATGCGCGGCAGCAAAGTTCTGAACATATTCTCATTCCAGCGTTCCAATGCTTCGCTCATAATCGTATGGTTCGTGTAGTTGAACATGCGCGATACGATATCGAATGCTTCGTCCCATTTCAGGTTTTCCTCATCCATCAGGATGCGCAACATCTCCGGGATCGCATACGTGGGATGCGTGTCGTTGATCTGCACCGTATAGTGGTCGGGCAGCGTATAGATATCCTGATAATGCTGCTTGTGCCGGTTGACAAGCATCTGCATGGAGGCGGAGGAGAAGAAGTAGAACTGCTTCATCCGAAGGATCCGACCTTGTTCGTGATTGTCCTCCGGATAGAGGATCTGCGATACCGCTTCGATGAGCGCGCTCTCCTCGACGGCTTTTGCGTAGTCGCCCCTGTTGAAATAATTGATATCGAGCTCCGTCTTGGCGCGGGCACTCCAGAGGCGGAGCGTCGCCGGCATCCGGCTTTCATATCCGATAACCGGATAGTCATACGGCACGGCGATGATGGACGTGTAATCCGCGTGATTGACTTTGAGCCCTTCGTCCGTCCAGACCTCTTCGATATAGCCGCCGTAGTGGACTTCCACCTTGTCTTCCGGACGCGGAATTTCCCATATATTTCCATTTTCAAGCCAACTGTCGTCTTCTTCTTTCTGTTCGCCGTTTTCGATTTTCTGGCGGAAAAGCCCATGCTCATAGCGAATGCTGCAGCCGGTCACAGGTAAGTCCAGCGTGGAAAGCGAATCGAGGAAACATGCGGCAAGTCGCCCAAGTCCGCCGTTTCCCAGACCCGCATCGCTTTCCTGTATCTCGATATCATCCAGACTGAGACCGAGCTCTTCGAGCGCGTCTTTGTAATCATCCAAAAGGTGCAGGTTGATCATATTGTTTACGAGCGCACGACCCATGAGGAATTCTGCGGAGAGGTAGTATAGACGCTTTTTGCGCTGTTCAAATTCCTGACGGTTCGCATCCGCCCACCGATCGACGACGAGGTCGCGCACCGTAAGCGCAACCGACTTGTAGATTTCATCCTTCGTCGCATCTGCAAGCGTCTTTCCGAAACCGCGTTTGAGCTTTTTCAGAATCTCGCTTTTAATCGTTTCCTTATCCATGCCTTCGTTCAATATAGATTCGGTCATCTTCTATCCTATCTCCTCATATAAATCCAGATACTGTTTTGCCGAACCCATGAAGCTATTGTCCTTAAGCATAGCATTTTTTTTCAGTCGGTTCAATGTCGGTTTGTCACGGAAGACTTCGAGCGCAAGCCGAATCACATGTTGCATATCGTGTGCGTTGAACGCGCCGAACGAAAAACCGTCGCCTTCCTTTGTGAAACGGTTATACGGCACGACGGTATCGACCAGACCGCCGGTCTCACGCACGATCGGAAGCGTTCCGTACCGCTGCGCGATCATCTGTGACAGACCGCACGGTTCAAACTGTGAAGGCATCAATAGGAAATCGCCACCCGCATAGATTTGCCGTGCAAGTTCCTCGCTGTATCCGATATAAATGCCCGCTTTGCCCGGATATTTTCCGGCGATATAATTGAAGAAGTTCACATATTTCCGGTCACCGCTGCCGAGCAGCACAAACGAAAGATCGCTGTGAAGCAGCTCCTCGAGCACGTTTTGCACGAGATCGAGCCCCTTTTGGGGCGTCATGCGTGTAACCATACAGATCACCGGATCATATATGGATGCCTTCAGTCCAAAGCGGTTCCTGAGGGTCTTCTTGTTTTCCCATTTCAGATTCATGCTTTCGGTATCGTAGTTTACGGCGAGCGCAGGGTCGCGCCGCGGATCAAATTCACCGACATCAATGCCGTTCACGATGCCGACGAGATCCGCTCTGCGGGCGTGCAGCATCCCCTCCATGCCCATGCCGAAGTACGGATGCAGGATCTCCTTTGCGTAGGTCGGACTGACCGTCGTGATCCGATCCGCAAAAACGAGACCGGCCTTCATCATATTTGCACAGCCGTTCGCCTCGACGTACCGGGGCGCATAATACCGATCCGGTATTTCAAGAACATCCTGCATGAGACCGAAGCCCATCATGCCCTGAAACTTGATGTTGTGAATCGTAAACACGGTCCGGATGCTGTTCATCGCCGTGAGACCGTACTGTGTCCGCAGCAGCATCGGAATCATGCCCGTCTGCCAGTCGTTGCAGTGGATCACATCCGGCGTAAAGTCAATCAGCTTGACAGATTCAAGCACCGCGCGGCAGAAGTACATGTACTGTTCGGATTCCGCATCGCCGCCCCGGTACACCGGACCGGAAAAGTAATCCTCGTTGTCTATGAAATAATAGCGTATGCCGTCCAGAACCATCGTCTGTATCCCGAGATACTTTCGGCGCCAACCCAGATGTACCTCAGAAACAGCGACCTGTTCCAATTCATCCTGGTAACGTTCCTTCACAACGCTGTGCTTCGGAATCATCACGCGGACATCCGCGCCGAGCGCCGTCAAATATTTCGGCAATGCGCCCACGACGTCTGCCAATCCGCCCGTCTTCACGAACGGCAATGCCTCCGACGCAACCAGCAGGATCTTCGGACCGCTCACACCATCGCTCCCTTTCGAATGACCACGGGGAATGCGGGATTGCCGATCAGGCGGCTTCTGTTCCGGACACTGACATCCTTGTCAAGAATGACATTTTCAAGTTCCGCATTATCGTTGATCTCTACATTCGGTAGGACAATGCTGTTTTTCACAACCGTTCCTTTGCCGATGTACACGCCTCGGAAAATCACGCTGTTCCGGACTTCTCCTTCGATGATACAGCCGTTTGCCACAATGCTGTTGCTCACCTTCGAGTCGCAGATGTACTTGGCGGGAACCTCGTCTTTGACTTTCGTATAGATTCGATTTCTGCTGCGGAACAGGCTGCGCTGAAGATCCGCGTCGAGCAGATCCATATTTGCCTTATAGTAAGCCGCAACAGAATGCATGCGGCCGACATAACCGGTATGTTCAAATCCCATGATCTTCAGACGATCGAGATTTCCGCGCAGCAAATTGTCGACAAAGTGGTGTTCGCCCTTTGCAAAGCACTCCTCGACCAGATAGATCAGGACCTCTTTGCGGATAATATATACATCCATGCTCATGCAACCGAGACTCGACAAACCGGGGTTGATTTCGATGTTCGTCACAACGCCGTTTTTGGCGAGCTTGATCCGGACATCCTCAAATCGGTCTCCGTCTCCGCCGGAATGATCCGCTGCCATCCGGTTGTAGAGAATCGTAATGTCTGCGCCCGATTCAACATGGGATTTCATCATGTCATCATAGGTTCTGTTGAAGACCGTATAGGAACCCGTGAGGATGCAGTACTGCTCCTTCGATCTGCGGATGAATCCAAGGCTGTTTTTCAGCGCATCGATCATACCTCTGGAGATTCCCTGATTGTCGCGGTTTGCATAGGGTGTGAGCAGGAACAGACCGTCGCTTTTTCTCGATAGATCCCAGGATTTCCCGGATGCGAGGTGATCCATCAGAGAATTGTAGTTACGGTTTGCGGCGATGGCTACCGTCCGGATCCCGGAGTTGACCATGTTTGACAGCGCAAAATCGATCACGCGGTATCTGCCCGCGATGGGAAGCGCACCGACGGCTCTCGATTCGACGAGTTCCCTGAGGTTGATGATCTGTTCCCCGGCGTAAATAAGACCGAATGCATCTCTGATCATGATACCGCTCCTTTCCTGTTTTCTGTTTTTGCGGGCTTTATCACGGCGGGCTTCGCACTCTTTGAGATGACTTCCATATAGCTGACCTCCTGCCCCGGGTCGACGATGGCACCGCTGCGGATCACCGCCCTCTTCCCGATGACCGTGATCTTGCCGCTCTCCTCCTTCGGTGCGCCGACGCGGCTCTTTTTCCCGACGAAGACCTCTTCGTCGATGATGCTCATCTCAATGTGTGCGCCGGCGCCGATCGTCGTCTCCGACATGATGATGCTGTCGCGGATGACCGCGCCGGCTTCGACCGTGACGCCGGAGGACAGAATGGAATTTTCGAGCGTTCCGTAGATGTAGCAACCCTCCGAGACGATGCAGTTCTTCAGGACAGCGCCGCTTCCGATGTAGTGCGGCGGTTCGTTCGGGTTGCGCGACAGGATTCGCCACGGATCGTCATAGAGGTTGAGCGGCGGAAAATCCTGAAGGAGCTCCATGTTTGCTTCCCATAGCGACTGAACCGTACCGACATCGCGCCAGTAGCCCGTAAACTCGTAGGCGTACAGCTTCTGCTTGTCCCGAAGCATTGCCGGAATGATGTTCTGCCCGAAATCATTGGCGGATTTCTCGTCCTTTGCATCCGCCTCGAGATACTCTCTGAGCGCCGCCCATTTAAAGGCATAGACGCCCATGGACGCGAGATTGCTCTTGGGATTTTTCGGTTTCTCTTCAAATTCGGTGATGCGTCGATCCTTATTTGTATTCATGATGCCGAAACGGGATGCCTCCTCGATCGGAACCGGAATGACCGCAATCGTCGCGTCGGCACCCTTGTCGAGATGGTACTGAATCAACCAGTTGTAATTCATCTTGTAGATGTGATCGCCCGAGAGCACGATCAGCACTTCAGGATCGAACTGTTCGATGAAGAACCGGTTCTGGTAGATCGCGTTTGCTGTGCCGCTATACCACTTTCCGGCTTTGCCCTTCACGTAGGGCGGCAGGATGTAAGCTCCGCCGGAGATCGTGTCGAGATCCCACGGTGCGCCCGTGCCGATGTAGGTGTTCAGTTCAAGCGGTTGATACTGCGTGAGCACACCCACGGTGTCGATCCCCGAATGAGAGCAGTTTGACAATGGAAAATCGATGATGCGGTATTTGCCACCGTACGTCACTGCGGGTTTTGCGCGCTGACTCGTGAGCGCACCCAAACGGCTGCCCTGTCCGCCCGCCAACAGCATTGCCACAGTCTGTTTCTTCCTATGCATAGCAAACTTCCTTTCTTGAACTTATAGCTTTCTGAAGGTATAGTACTGTGCCGACAGCGGCGGCAACGTCAACTTCACGCCGTGCGAAAAACCGTTTACAAAAACCTGCTTGGATTTTGCCGTCTTCTTTACCATTCCCACCGGATTTGCTTCCTTGCGAATCGGAATCCCATAGGTCTCCGCATCGCTGTTTAAAATCAGCGAAAGACATCCGGCTTCCGGCAGCGCCACATAATAGCCCTCGCGCAGCACCGGTGTAAAGTTGAAAATGCAGACGATGCTGCTGTCTCCGCTCGTGCGCAGAAACGCAAACACACTGTTTCTTCGATCCTCTACATTGAGCCATTTGAAACCGTCCCAGCTGTCATCCGTCCCGAAGAATGCCGGTCTCTTTTTATATTCGGTATTGAGTGCGCTTACGAAATTCTTGATTCCCCTGTGCGATTCATAGTCCAGTAAAAACCAGTCGAGCTGCTTTTTATAATCCCATTCGATGAACTGCGCGAACTCATCGCCCATGAACATCAGCTTCTTGCCGGGATGCGCATACATGTAAGCATACAGCGTCTTCAGCGCCGCGAATTTCTCTTCATAAGTTCCATACATCTTCTCGATCATCGACGCCTTCCCGTGGACGACCTCGTCGTGGGAATAGGCGAGAATGAAATTTTCGCTGAACGCATAGTACATTGAAAATGTCATCTTGTCGTGGTTCCCGCCGCGGAAATACGGATCGAGGCTCATGTAGTCGATCGTATCGTGCATGTAACCCATGTTCCACTTGAAGATAAATCCCAGACCACCGTCGTACGGCGGTTTTGTGACGAGCGGGAACGCCGTCGATTCCTCCGCGACCGTGATGCAACCGGGATAAATCTCCAGGATCTTCGAGTTGAGCTTGCGTAGGAATGTTGCCGCCGCATAGTCGATGTTGCCGCCGTCCTTATTTCGGATGTACACGTCGTCGCGACCGTAGTCCAGATAGAGCATGGAACTCACGGCATCCACGCGGATGCCGTCAATGTGATAGACGTCAAACAGCATGACGGCGCTTGAGATCAGGAAGCTGACGACCTCGGGTCTCTCATAGTTGAAAATGTGCGTTCCCCACTGCGGGTGTTCGCGCCTGCTTTTATCTGCGTGTTCATAGAGCCATGACCCATCGAAACGGTACAGACCGTGGGCGTCCTTCGGAAAATGTGCAGGCAC
Source organism: Eubacteriales Family XIII. Incertae Sedis bacterium (assembly GCA_031260885.1). Classification (GTDB taxonomy): domain Bacteria; phylum Bacillota; class Clostridia; order Peptostreptococcales; family Anaerovoracaceae; genus JAISKP01. Next base: position 3,086 of record JAISKP010000212.1, on the reverse strand, counting down.
CCAGTCCACGATGACACCGATGCCGCTTTCGTGCAGGCGATCCACGAAGTACATGAAGTCCTGCGGCGTACCGAAACGCGCGGAAACCGCGAAAAACCCCGTCACCTGATAGCCCCAAGAACCGTCGTAGGGATACTCGTTTATGGGCATGAGTTCCACGTGTGTAAAGCCCATTTCCTTGACATAGACGGCGAGCGGATCTGCAACGTCTCTGAAGTTCGGATAGGGATCACCCGCATGAAGACGCCATGAACCGATGTGCAGCTCATAGATCGAGACGGGGCTTTTCTGTGGGTCGCCATCGCTACGCGATTTTATATAATTTCGGTCGTTCCATTTGTATTCACCGACAGACCGGATCACCGATGCGGTGCCCGGCGGCATCTCACAGTAGGATGCGAACGGATCCGCTTTGTAGTAATGTTTCCCGTCTGCTCCGTGAATATAGTATTTGTAATGGTTGCCTTCTTTCAGTCCCGGGACGAGCGCTGTCCAGATCCCGCGATACTGTTCCATCGGGATCGCCTCAGGGTTCCAGTCGTTGAAATCACCGACGATATGGACGGATCTGGCGTTCGGTGCCCAGACGCAAAAAAGGAATGCTTCCGCTTCGTGAAAAAAGTGACAACCTAAAAATCGATAGGCGTTCGAAGCGTCGCCTGCATAAAAGAGGTTGATCTCATCGTCGTAATGTTTGCAGATGTCGCCGGGTGTATTTTCCCCCATAGCCACGGCAGAACTCCTTTTGAAAAATGCGCAAACTGACAAGGATAATTATAGCACACCTGCCCTGTATTTTCTTGTGGTATACTTTTGGGATGAAAGCGGAGAAACAACTGATCTCTATTGAACGCGGTGCTTTGCGGATTTCGATCTGGGGGCGCGTCTTTATTATTCTCTTTGAACTGTTGGTCGTTTGGATGACCGGGTCGCAGGCGATTTTGATCGACACGGCTTTCGATCTCACGGAACTGGCTACCGTTGTGCTCGGGTTCTTCTTGATTCCGAAGTGGTTTTCACCGCGCGCCGAGCGGCGCCCATACGGGCTGGCGCAGGGAGAGACCTGGATCGTCATTGTCCGGACGATCATGGCGCTTTCCATGTCCGCGTTTTTGCTTGTCGTAAATATCCTCGTGCTTTCGCACGGCGGGAATGCGGCGGAACTGGATGAGGCGGCTATTCTGGAATTGATCTCTGCCATGCTGGCGGTGGTGGTCGTGATCTCCTTAAAGCGCCGCAACAGACTGCTCAGTTCGCCGTCGCTCACTGCGGACATCGAGAGTTGGAACAGCGATGTGCTCGCTTCGATCGGTGTCGCCGTCGCTTTGTTCCTGTCGGCGCTGCTCAGCGAGAATGTCCTCGGCACTTTTGTTTCTTATATTGATCCGATCATTGCGATCGCATTTACGGTCTTTCTGGCGATCGGTCCGCTCCGGACGATGATCCACGGCTTCAAAAGCATGACGCTGGTCGGCGCAAAGCCGGAAACGGTTTCGAAGGTCGGCACAATTGCGGGAGAGATCTTAGATCGTCTCGGGCTCGGAACGCCGGAGTACTACATCCTCGAAACAGGCAGAAAGATCTGGATCAGCATCTACCTCATAAACGACGACGATGACATTTCAAAAAAAGAATACGCCGCAGCGCAACAGGAAATATACGAAGCCCTCTCATCCGAATTCAAAGACCTGTACGTCGAACTGCTCCCGGCAATCGGCACCATCTGACAAAATCACACGGTTGTTCACGATTCGTTCGCGTTTCCAACCGAAATCACCGCAGATCCCACAAAAAATATTTTTCAGAAAAGATGCGATTTGAAGCAACAAAATTTCGAATCGGAGACTCTATATATATGTCATGTAATGTTTACTCATAAACATTTACGACTATCTTTCAGATGCTAACGCCGATCCCCTACCCCCCATTCGGCGTTAGCGATGAAAATGCCGCAGCGGCGTACCCGAAAAAGGAGTTTGAAAAATAATTCGATAGAAAAGTGCGGAAAATCTTGACAAATAGGATCAACAATGGGATATATATAATATACTGTGCATATATTATACATGTGTAGTATATGGGGGGAATTGGAAGGGGATCCTATGGGACAAGGGGTAAATCAAGCGCTGGAATTGATCAGAAAAGCGTCGGAAGGCGATGTGCGGGCATTTGATGAGTTGTATCGTTCCAAACTTCGCACCATACTTTATCACGTTAGCCGCATGATCAAGAATCCGGTGGATGTGGAAGATGTCGCGCAGGAAATCGGCATACAGATGTATCGCGGAATTTCCGCACTGAGAGATCCGGAAGCCTTCAACGGATGGATGCAACGGATCATTACGAATGAGTGTTATCGTTTTCTGAAAAAAAATGTACGCAAGACCGATCATGTGAATATTGACGATTATGTCAATACCATTGAGGAAGAGAATAAGGAATTCTTGCCGAAGGAATGTCTGGAATCCGAAGATACGAAACGGATCATCATGCAGGCGATCGACAAACTTCCGCCGAAAAGGAAACGCGCGATCATCATGTACTACTATGATGATATGTCTACAAAAGAGATCGCATATGCACTCGGCATATCCCTTGCCACAGTGTCTACGAATATCATGAGAGGGAAGACGATGATAAAGGGAGAGCTTGAAAAGAAGATGGGCGCGGAAAGGAACTCCGGCACGGTTGGCACCAAAACCGTCGTGGGTCAGATCCTTGCCGGCAACGCTGCATTGCTTTATCCCGACAGCAGTATAGATATCATTGCGCAGACCTTCGGGCAGACAATCGGGGATGCTTCCTTCGCTTTGACGCAGGTAAAAGCGGCGGCGATCGGGGCAAAAGCGACAATCGGTGCAAAAACAGGCGCTGCCGTCACCGCAAAGACACTCGCGGTCATCACCGGAAGCATGGTCGCACTCGGTGGGATCGGATACGGTCTTTTCTTTGTGGATGGCGTTCCGTTAAATGACAATCCGGGCATCCTGTCTGCAGGGCAGACTCAGTCGTCGTTCATCGCAGAAGGCGCGGATATCGCCTCCATGAAGATCGTCTTTTCGGACGGCGATTGTGAATGCGGACAC
>JAISKP010000146.1 GCA_031260885.1 Eubacteriales Family XIII. Incertae Sedis bacterium | reverse complement strand
CCGTCCGCGCGTTCAATGAAATTTTAGAGATACGCCCTGCAGAAGCAGGTGCGGAAACCGGTTGGCAGCTGACGGCGCCGGACGGTCAGGCCTATTTCGTTTGGCGCAATGACAGCACTTCCCTTTGGGTGGATTCACGGCCCTTTGTCGCTGCCGGACTGGATCTGTCCAAACTCGAGAACGTAAACGGGGATTGGCTCGTTTTCTTGTCTTCCGGATTTGATATGCTAAACGAAAATGTGGAGTCCACGGCGCAAAAACAATTTGAAACGGATGCGAAGGCGCTGCGCGATTCGATCAGCTACCATACGGCGCTCGATCATTATGGGATTTCCTTCGGAGACGGAAACATGTTCGAATGGGCAAAAGATGTGAGCACGAACGACAAGGACATCGTCTTCGTCCTGAATCCCGAGTCGCTGATCAACGCCGGCGTGGATCCGAATGCCGTGGAAGGCTGGGTCTTCGCGAAGGTTCCCGTCGAGATCGACGGCAAACAGGTCGAGGTCGACAAACTGCTCAAGCCGTTCGATCTGAAATAACCAGACATCCGATTTATTTCTTGAGGTATTCTTCGAGTTGTTTGTGGATGATGTCTTCCGTGATGGCAGCGGCATCCACGATGTAACCTTCGCACGTTTTCTTGTGTTCCGCCGAAGACCATTCCACATTCTTTGTGAGAATGCGGCAGCAGATTGCCTTGTGGTTTTTCCGAAATCGATCGTGCAGTTCATTGGTTGCTAAAAAGACCATACGGTTGGATTCGTGAATTTTTTCACGACCTGCGATCAAGCTGAGCGCCATACCGCATCCGGTGACACAGCCGCAAGCGCAGCCGGATTCGCCCAGACCGGCACCGAACCCCGTAGCGATTTTCAGACATTCATCCGGCAATCCGAGGTGATACACATCGTTGAACGCCTTGATCGTCGCCTCGCTGCAGGAGAGACCGTTGTTGAAATAATGTTCCGCAAGCTGCGCCGCGGTCGCAGCTGCAAGCGCTGCCGGAAGCGTTGCACCGGCGGTGTTTTCATTTTCAAAATCCTCATATAACCATGTGCTCAGATAACGTTCTCCCGTATCCGGAAGCACGGTCAGAATGCGCTTGCCCGCATATTCAGGACGCTTTGCCAATTCCAAAGAAGCCCAAAGCGCAGCACCGGATGAAATTCCGACGAGCAAACCCTGTTCCTTTGCGAGGGCTCTTGCCGTATCGCCGGCGTCATCGTCTTCCACGCGAATGATCTCATCGATGAGCGTCGTGTCCAGCACATCGGGGACGAAACCTGCGCCGATGCCCTGAATCTTATGCGGTTTTGCGATGCCGCCGGAGAGCACCGAAGATGAAAACGGTTCGACAGCTACGATGTGAACGTCAGGGTTGCGCGCTTTCAGCACCTGTCCGATCCCGGTGAGCGTACCGCCCGTGCCGACCGCGGAGACGAAGACGTCGATGTTGCCGCCCGTGTCCGCCCAGATTTCTTCTGCGGTCGTCGTGCGGTGAATCTCGGGGTTGCTCTCATTTTGGAACTGTTGCGGAATGAAGGATCCCGGAATCTGCGCTTGTAATTCTTCAGCTTTTTTCACAGCGCCTTCCATGCCTTCTCCGGCTTCTGTCAGTACCACCGATGCACCCAGGGCGCGCAGGAGTTTTCTGCGTTCGACGCTCATGGACTCCGGCATGGTGAGGATCAGCTTGTAACCGCGCACCGCAGAGACGAAGGCCAGCCCGACGCCCGTGTTCCCGCTGGTCGGCTCGATGAGGGTCGCACCCGGTGCGATCAGTCCTGCGGCCTCGGCGGCATCGATCATCGCGCGCGCGACGCGATCCTTGACGCTCGACATCGGATTGAACATTTCCAGTTTTGCGATCACTTCCGCACCGGCATCCGGTGTCTGTATCCGAACAAGCGGCGTACCGCCGATGAGTTCCGTGATGTTGTTTGCAATGCGTTCAGCGCTCATGTTTTTACCTCATAAAATAGAATTGCGTACCTCATTATTATACGCATATTATATGGACTGCGGATGTTTTCTGCATTTTTTAGCGGTCTGCTATGATGCAGGGGTAAGCTTAACATTGTCCGGTTGCGCGCCGAAGTGCCCATTTTTCAATCAGTGAAAAGATCATGTTGAAAAGGAAGACCATCACTGTGACAACGATCATTCCGATCAAAACTTTGTTCCAGTTCTGTGTACGCATGCCGTCGAAGAGCAGGGCACCCATGCCGCCCGCGCCGATTGCAGTCGCGAGGACGACGAGGGATACCGACATGATGAACGCCAGTTTGATGCCCGTAATGATGATGGGCAACGCCAACGGTAGTTCCACGGACAGAAAGGTCTGCCATCTTGTCAGACCGATCCCATAGGCCGCTTCGATGACAGCGTGGTCGACTGAGTCAAAGCCGGACAGGATGTTGCGCGTCAGCACGCATAGATTGTAGATCACAGTCGCGATGATCGCCGACTTCGTTCCGAGGCCTGAGAACGGCACGAGGAAGGTGAATAGGACGAGGCTCGGAATGGAAAAGCACATGTTGAAAAAGTTGATGACGATCGGGTAGAGAAATTTCAGCCGATGAATGAGGGCGACGAGAAGCATCGCGATGACAAAGGACAGCGCTACCGAAAACAATACGATCTCGAGATGTTCGAGCAGCAGTCCGAGAACCTTATCATAATGCTTTGTCAGATAATCAATCAAAATCAATCTCCAGGTTAAATTCGCTTCATCTTCAGATACTGTAGTCGTAGGATTCGGGCATATCCATCATCTGTTTGAGGTTTTCAAAGCTGACGCGCCCGATGGTCTCACCCTGTTTGTCCACGATATTGATGTATTCCACGTTGCTTACAAGGAATGCCTGGAGTACATCTGCGAGGCTGCTTCCCGCGTGCAACGAGATGATGTCATCCGGAATACCCTCATAGGACTCGAGGATTCCGTCCACGCGTAGTACCTTCAGCCGTTCAAACAGACTCCCTGCGTTGACAAGTGCCGCCACAAAGGCATTCGCAGGGTTTATCATGATCTCGTAAGGCGTTGCGTACTGCTGGATGCGACCCTCGTTCATGATGATGACATGGTTTCCGAGTTTGAATGCTTCCTGGACGTCATGCGTGATGAAGATCACCGTCGCGTTCGTCTCCTTCTGGATGCGGAGCACTTCGTCCTGCAGTTCACGCCTCGTGATCGCATCGATGGCACCGAACGGTTCGTCCATCAGCAGCAAGGAAGGATTTACCGCGAGGGCGCGTGCAAGACCGACGCGTTGCTGTTCTCCGCCGGAGAGCTTTCCGGGATAACGATTTCTATAGATCTCCGGTGCAAGTCCCACCAACGATAGCAGTTCTGTGACGCGTGTCCTTTTGCGGCTTTCATCCCAACCGAGCAACTTCGGTACCGTCGCGATGTTCTGCTCTACGGTTCGGTGCGGGAAAAGACCGACTTGCTGGATGACATAACCGATCTTCCTTCTGTATATGCTGGGATTCAGGTTTCCGATCGGTTCACCGAAATAGCGGATTTCACCCGATGTCGTTTCATACAGACGGTTGATCAACTTCAGCAGGGTCGTCTTGCCGCAGCCCGAGGAACCGAGCACCGTCACGAAATCCCCCTGTTCCACCTTTAGGCTGACGTCTTCAACCGAAGCCTTATCGGTTCCGTCAAACTTTTTATATACGTGATCTAATTCAATTGCGATTTCCGGCATGGTCTTCCCCGTTGTCTAAACTATCTCGCTTCAGTAGTCCAATATTTAGTTGGTGGAGCAATAACGACTGCTGCGCTTTTGCATATAGGCGAGGATCATATCGCAAATGATGACCATGAGGATCACCATCCCGCCGCCTGCAAACGTGATCGAATAATTCATATTGCTCATGCCCCAGAGAATGATGTCTCCGAGGCCGCCCGCACTGATGTAGGAAGCGATCGTCGTGCCCGAGATCACCTCGATGGTCGCGATCCGGATGCCGTTGATGATCATCGGTTTCGCGAGCGGCAGTTCCACCTCAAGCAGGATCTGTTTTGGATTCATACCCATTCCCAGTGCCGACTCGATGACACTTTTCGGAACATTGAGCACACCGCTTTGCGTGCTGATCACGATGGTGTAAAGTCCGTAAAAAAACAAGACGAGAATGGCGGGCGGCATGCCCATGCCCATGACCGGAATCAGGATGAAGAAGGCGGCGATGACGGGAATCATCTTGACGCCGTTGATCACGGCGATCACGGAGCTCGCGATTTTCTCATTCTTCGCGAGATAATATCCGAGCGGAATGCCGATCACAACGCAGAGCGCCAAGGTGATCGCGCAGATCAGAATGTGCCGGAGAACTGCATCTATGAACATCTCCTCATTCTCGCTTATAAATGTGATCATTTCCTGAAAGAACATCCTGCCGATCCTTACCCGATCAAATTATCTTCTTATGATCCGAAGTGCTTCTTTTGTGCAGGCGGGTCTGCAGGCACCGCATCCCCAGCATTTTTCGGTGTCGATTTCGATGTGATGTGCGCCTTTTGCAAGCGCGGAGAACTGGCATTTTTTAACGCAGAGTCCGCAGTTCACACATTTCTCGGCATCGAGATCGATTACGTAATCGGCCCTGTACCAGATCTCCCTCGGGTTGTAACCCAGTGCCCGGAGTTTATCCATTCCCTTGAATGCCCAGCAGCAGCAGTTGCAACAATTGCAGAATCCGCCGAGGAATTCTCCGTAGCTGTGCACGAGTCCGCCTTTGTATGCGGTTCTCAGGACTTCCACCGCTTCATCCCGGGAGATCGCGCGTGCATATCCCCGGTCGAGCGATGTGTTGATCTCGTCCGGTTCCTTCCAGTGCAGGCAGGTCTCTAAGGGATAGTCACAGGTGAGATCGTTATAAATTCTACAATCGCATTCTTTTACGGAAAACACGTAGCCCTCCGGAACGGCGCGGATGACCTTTTCGGCTTCCTCAAACGGGATCACGCTGATGACGTCGTCGGTATGTCCTTCGAGATAATAGGGCACCGCCCAGATTTCGATATCCTGTAAGTAGCCGATATATGCTTTTCGCGCAGCTTCGGGCAGCGCATCCCAAAAGGCGCGTTCGCCGCGCATGCAACAGTCGATGCGCGAGGCAAAGCCGCCGACGATGTAATTTGCCGCTTCATCGGTTGTCTCGCCGGACGGGTCTTTCATCAGAAATCCCTGCCGGTATTTTTTGATCAGGTATTCGACCCCGTATTTTTCAGTATCCACACGCCGGTCTTTTCCGGCGGAGGCGATCAGCGTCCAATCCTCTTCTGAGACGATTGCATCGGCAAAATCCCAAAGCGTTTTATGGACGAAGAAGAATTCTTTCAGCCTGTCTTTTTCGCTCGGTGTGATTTTTTTTGCGGCTTCCGGTGCAATTACAGCGTTCGTTTCCACGGAAGTCTGCTGCTCCGGGATGATCCATTTGGGACCGGTCGGTGCGTCTTTCATCAATTCCTCTCCACCACGCAGGATCTCTGTGATCCATGGGACAGCGGTCTTCAGAACGCAGGGCGCGGTTCCGTCATCGATGTCTCTGCAGAAATAACTCCCATACGTTTCCTGAAATTTATCGAACAGTTTTTCGGCAAGATACCGATCGGCCTGATATTCAAGATTCGGCTCAAGCCTACCGTATCGAAAACCGATGAGTAGCACGCCGGATTCAAAGATCCCGCAACGATCCCCCGTCGCCGCGCCGTGATGAAAGATCGTAGATGCCGCGATCAGTTCCTCGGGAATGTCGAGATTTAACGTTTTCGCAATTGCCCGAAACGCAGCCTCAGAGCAGGGGATCCCCTGCTCTGAAAGCATTACTGCCAGTGTTGCCGCTGCCTGACCGGGCTGACCACCCTGATCGGCGTGACCATCCTTACAGATCTCGATTGCATGATCCATCATTCTTTATTTGATGTTCTCCTCATAATAAGCTTTTGCTACGTCTTCATATTCTTCCTTATCGACGTCGGTCTTTGTAACCAGTGCGATGATGAGGTCGTTGTTCAGCTTGACGGAAATGCTGTCCAAAATAGTCGCGATATCCGGGTACTTGTCCAAGGTATCCTGCCGGACGATCGGTACCAGATAGTACGGGATGTAGGTAGGCTGATCTTCGGCGAGGATGTGATATTTTCCGGAAAAAAGCTCGGGCGCTGTCGTAAGAGCCGAAGCGAGGTCAACTTCACCGTTGTCGAGCGCCGTATAGGAGAGCGACGGATCAATGGACTTTACATCTTTGAAGTTGAATACACCGTAAAGCTTTTCATATTCATTCCACTCTTCTCTGCTGCCTTCACCCGAGGAGAGGAAGGTTGCACGCACCACCTGGTCGGCCTTCTTCTGCAGATCCGCAAACGAATTGATGCCGAGCTCTTCCGCACGTTCCTTCGTGAGGATATAGCAGGCGGTGTCATTGACGTCGGATGCTGCGAGTACGGCAAGACTGAACTGGTCTGCATAGGCTGCTTTTACGGCGTCATAGACTTCGTTTTTGTCGAAGCTGGGTTCGAGTTTCAGGATGTTCAGGTATGCTGTGCCGGTATACTCCGGGTAGAGGTCGATCTCGCCATTGATCAGTGCGGTATGAAGTACGTCCGTGTTGAGTGCAAATTTACGTTCGACCGTAAAGCCTGCATCTTCAAGCGCCAAGGAATAGATCTCGGCGACAAGCAGGTTCTCGGAGAAGTTCTTCGAACCGATTACGACTGTTCCCGTCTCGGGTGTTTCTGCCGTTGAAGACGCAGCGGTGCTACTGCCTGAGGTACTGCTGCTTGCGGCGCTGTTGCCGCCGCAGCCGGCAAAAAGCGTCAGGACAACGATCAGTACAAGTCCGAGTGCGATGATTGATTTTCTTTTGCTAATTTTCTTTTCCATTTTTTTCTGTGACTCCTTTTTCACTTTCCGCTTCTTTTTCGTGTTTATGATTCAGGTCATCTTCGGATTTCTTTTGTTTTTCGATTTCCTTGATGATAAAACTGTCGATTTCATCATGCAGCTGATAGCCGTCCCTGAGATAGTCGTAATAGACAGAGGCTGCAATCAACCCACCCGGTCGGATGACACATTCCGTTTCCTCGATGTTTTCGATGTTCGCATTGAGTCCCCAAAGTCTGCCGCATTGTATACTCTCGAGGTTTGCCTCAAAGGTGTTCTGCAGTTCACCTCCGAATTCGTGTAAAATTTCCATTCGTTCACCGGGAATAAATTGTTCCACATCCTTTCCGATATGAAATGAAAACGCCGAAAGCGCTGCTTCGATGATCCCGCACCGACCGTCCACGCTTGCGCCGCCTCTGAAGGTTGAAGTCATCTTCAGCAGTGCGTCGGGCATTTCGATCCGATATAAATCCCGGAGGACTCTGATCGTTGTCTCCGCGCAGGAAAATCCCAATAGGTCATAGCGGTCGATGAGGTTTCTTGCTGCCAGAAGTGCGTATTCTTTGCGATGTGTGTCCGGCTGTGTGCTACCGCTCACGGTCAATCCCCTCCCTGCTGCAATGAACCCATTCTATAAATAACATATTAAACATATATGTTATTTATAATAAGAGCACTTATGAATCATAGCAAGTGGGGTGATACTTGTCAATAGATTTTCGGAAGAATGTTTTAGAATGTTTTAGAATAAAAAGAAATTGGTTACTGTACAGGGGTAAGCGAAAAGGGACATGCGTTTTACTGCCGCATGCCCCTTTCTGCCTATCTCAGTACTGTCCAATATTTAATTGGCGGCACAATACTATATCGCCATCCCCTTTAGAACGGCAGCAAGCTTATCGATTTCCGCCGGCGTGTTGTAAAACGCCAACGACGGACGCGCGGTGCCTTCGAGACCGAAGCGCCTCAGAATAGGCTGTGCGCAGTGATGACCCGCCCGTATGGCGATGCCCTCTGCGCTGAGCCGCTGACCCACTTCTTCGACGCTGTAGCCGTCGAGCACAAACGAAAGGACGCTGGCCTTGTTCAATGCCGTGCCGATCAGATGAAGTCCGTTGATTTTCTTCAGCTCTGAAGTCGCATATTCAAGAAGCTCGTGTTCCCATGCGGCGATGTTTGCGATGCCGATGTTTGAAACATAGTCGAGCGCTGCGCCAAGACCGACGGCGTCCGCGATGTTGCCCGTACCGGCTTCGAATTTCTGCGGTGCCTTGTGGTAGATGGTCTTCTCAAATGTCACGTCGGCGATCATGTTGCCGCCGCCCTGATAGGGTTTTGCGGCCGCCAGATATTCTTCTTTGCCATATACGGCACCGATGCCGGTCGGACCGAAGATCTTGTGACCGGAAAAGACGAAGAAGTCAGCATCCAGCGCCGTGACATTGACCGGCATATGCGACACGGACTGCGCACCGTCTACCAAGATCGGCACACCGAAGCCGTGTGCGATGCTGACGAGCTCGCTGACGGGCGTGACGGTGCCGAGCGCGTTTGAAACCTGCGCAACCGATGCGAACTTCGTGCGTGAACAGAACAGCTTTGCATATTCGGAAAGGATGATCTGACCGGAGTCATCCACGGGCGCGACCTTCAGGACAGCGCCCGTTTCCGCAGCGATGATCTGCCACGGAACGATGTTTGCGTGATGTTCGAGAATCGTGAGGATGATTTCGTCACCTGGGTGGAGCAACTGTTTCACATAGCTGTGCGCGACGAGATTGATGCCTTCCGTCGTGCCTCTGGTGAAGATAATGTTGTCCGCAGACGGTGCCCCCAGATAATTTGCGATCTTTCCCCGTGCGGCTTCATAGGCGTCCGTGGATCGGGCAGCGAGCTCGTGCGCGCCGCGGTGGACGTTTGAGTTCTCGTGCTCGTAATAGTATGTGAGCCGGTCGATAACCTGTCGGGGGCGCTGTGTCGTCGCGGCATTGTCGAGCCAGACGAGCTGCTTTCCGTTCACCTTTTCGGAGAGGATCGGAAAGCCTGCCCGGATCTGCGCTAGGGAGACATCGCCGATGTACTTGCTTTTTTCGAAAGATGTCGCTTCGTAAGCGTCCGGTACTTTCGCTTTGCCCTGC
>JAISKP010000046.1 GCA_031260885.1 Eubacteriales Family XIII. Incertae Sedis bacterium | reverse complement strand
TGATAGCCTTGTCTCTTTCTGCCGGAATTGCGACACCGTCCCTAAGGTATCGCACAATATAGTAGTTGTCCGAAAGGATCAGCGTGCTTGTCACGTTTTTTACATTTACGGTCTCTCCTTCAACAATCCCTTCCACCTCGGTAAATTCGTGATTGATCAGGCTTGTCCCGGGCATTCCCCAAAAAACACTCATATTTTCCGCTATATGAATAAGGGTATCGTCATCAGCATTTGCGATATTATAGGTAAGTTCCGTCTCGCCTTTTTGCATGGCGTCGATCATGGCGTGGTTTATGTCCGCTATTGAGATATAGGTATTTTCCTTTACGGGTTTTTTGACTACGGATCTTTCGGCTACGGGTCTTTCGGCTACGGGGTTTTCGGCGAGAACCGCGTCAAGGACATCTGAAATAAGCGTGCAACCTGTGAATGAGAAGAGCAAGACGAGGGTGATCGCGATGATGGTGAAGCTATGAAAAAAATGTGATTTATTATGATTTGGCTGTAGCATGAGCCCCCCATATCGGTTCATACCGGCGATTGAATATTTTCCGCCTCTATTCTCTTGCGGTGCAACGATGGAATTGCGTAAGACTTTCATCTGTTTTTCCCTCCCCTTATCCATAAAGAAATCCATTTATTGAAATTCTTTATATCAAAGAAGTCTGTCGCAAACATCACCCCAAAATGAAGTATTTTAGAAAAAATAGAAGAATTGCTACGCTGTCTTGACCGCAATTGTCTTGACCGCAATTTGCCGTTTATGCGCAATCAGGTTATACTGATAAAATTATGAGACGCGAAATCAAAACCAAAAGCCGATCGAAAAGAACCCGGGGAATTCTGATATTTCTCCTGATTTTTGTACTGCTTACCTGCTCGGCAGGGTTTTCGGGCTGTTCCGCTCAGATAGATCCGGAAGCGCCCGCAGATCAGGCAACGATCGATATTTTTCGAGACTATCGATCGATTCTCAGCATTCCAAGATCCGGCTACAGATACCCGGACGAGATCAACACTTTTATCGTGAAGCGCCTCGAAGCGATTGGCATCAGCTACCGCATCGATCAAAGCGACAACATCATCGCAGATATTCCGGCATCCGAAGGTTTTGCAGACCTTCCGGCCACGGTTCTGCAGTGTCATACGGGCGATCGGCTCACGGCGTCCAAAAACGTTCTTTTCAAGAACTGGCGCGACGGCGTACTGCCGCTGATCCGGTCAGACGGCACGATCAGTGCAAACGGGAGATCCATGGGCGCATCCGGAGCTGCAGGCATCGCAAACGTGCTCTACATTCTGTCCGCTGCCCCGCCGCACGGTCCGATTCGGATCCTATTCACCGTCGGCGCAGCAGAAGATACCGAGAATTTTGGTGCGGCATTTCTTTCACCGGAAGATATTCAACCGGCGAATGCCTCCGTTCTGATCAGTTTTGACGGTACCCAAACAGACCGGATCGGCATCGGTTCCAAATATGCGGTTGTGATGGAGAGCAAAACCACGCTTTCCGTCGTCCCGACGCAAAACAAACGCGCTTTTATCATCGCTGCCTCCGGATTTTCAGGCGGAAACGCATCCCCGAACAGCAACACACCGGAAAACAATCCCTACCTTGCGATCACGAACATCCTCGCGATGTCCAGAAGCATGGGCATCCAATATGAGTTGAGCAGGATTTCGGCAGGCACGGAAATCAAACCTGATCCACATGCCATTCCGACCGAAGCGACAGCTGTCGTCGTTCTGAATGACTATGAAGAACGGAAATTTCGGGAATATTTCAGCAGTGTGATCAAAACGCTTCAGCGTGATGCTGAGGATACGCGTGAATTTGCGATGATAGAGACCATCGTCCCGCCTTCGGTTGTTTCAAATGACGATGCAAACCGCATCATCACCTACATTTCCGGTCTGTTCAGCATCAGGTTCACCGGAGAAGAAACATCTGCCGCACTGATCCCAAGCATCATCTCTCTGGACAACGCGCTGTTGCACTGCGAGACCTGTGTGCTCGGCGACAACATGGCATCAAATGACAAGATCATTCAGGATTTGTTCAGTCTCGAAAGGCTTACCGGTATCCGATTGCGCGAAATACTGCAAATCCCGGGGTTTCAAACGGATCCGGGCACCAAAGCGGTCCTTTCAGTCTTCGAATCCGCCGCCACACATCTCGGCAGTACGCCCGAGTCCTATATCACAGGTACGGTCAGTGAACTCGGATACATTTCAAAGCTGGTGCCTGATCTTCCCATTCTGTCTGTGGGCATTACGATTCAGACAAAGGACAGTCCTGCCGAATCGATCAAAACAGAGGATCTCGCCGTCCCCGCCGGTATCGTTTTATCTTATTTAAAATCCCAAAGCGAAAGTAAATAGGCGCGTTTGGTCATATCGCATCCGGATTCATGTTATAATTGAGTTAGTAAAAATGCCTCGCTGCTTTGAGGAATTTTTATTTGAATCTTTGTTATTGAAATTGGAGGTATAAAAATGATTGATACAAAAATTTATAGATGCAATCACTGCGGACTGATCGTTGAGCCGATTAATGGCGTAAGCGTTGTGCCGGTCTGCTGCGGTGACAAGATGGAAGTCGTTGTGGCGAACACGACCGATGCTGCACAGGAAAAACACGTCCCCGTAATCGAAAAGAACGGTAATACTGTTACGGTAAAGGTCGGAAGTGTCGCACATCCGATGCTCGAAGAGCACTTTATCCAGTGGATTGTATTAAATTCGGGAAAAGTGACGCAGCGGGCGGTACTGTCACCCGGCGAAGCGCCTGAAGCGGTATTCACGGTCGCGGACGCATCCGCACCTTTGACAGCTTACGAATACTGTAATCTGCATGGACTGTGGAAAGCCGAAGCTTAAGAAATCTGCGCCAGCGCCCTTTCTAGATCCTGCAGAATATCCTCAGACTCTTCAAGACCGATGGAGAAACGAACCTGCCCCGGCGTGATCCCGAGCGCATCGAGATCATCCTGCGTATAATAGCGGTGCGAGGTTTTGATCGCGTAAGAGACCGTCGTAGCGGTGCCTGCGAGACTCGGTGCGAATATAATCATCCGTAGAGCTTCAATGAGCGCGGTTGCAGCCGCAGCGCCGCCCGTCAGGTCGACGCTGAGCATGCCCCCGAAGAGTCTGTTTTCAAACTGCTGCAGCGCCCGCTCGTAGGACGAAGAGGACGGCAGACCCGGATAATATACGCGCTCGACCAGCGGATGAGTTTCTAAAAATTCCGCGACATCGAGCGCGTTTTTTGCGTGTTTACGTACTCTGAGATCGAGCGTTCGCAGACTGCGGGCGAGCAGCCAGCAATCGGACGGACCGAGAATGGCACCGTAAAGCATCTGCACCCGCTTGATCTTTGAAATGACCGCAACATCGGAGACCACTGCACCGGCAGTGATATCGTTATGTCCGCCCAGATACTTGGTCGCGCTGTAGAGCACGACATCGGCACCGAGTGAAAGCGGTCTTACGACGACGGGCGATGCAAAGGTATTATCGACATAGAGCTTCAGCCCATGCCTGTGCGCGATTTTAGAAAGTTTCGGAATATCCTGCACCTCAATCAGGGGATTGCTGATCATCTCCGTGTACAGCAGTCTGGTCGTCGGTCTGATATACTGCTCAAAATCCTCCGTCAAAAAATCGACGAAGGTAACCGCAACGCCAAATCGACTCAGTTCGTGCGCAAGAAAATCATAGACGCCACCGTACAGGACTTTTGAAGCGATGACGTGATCACCGCTCTCTACGATCGCGAGGATGGAAGATGTAATCGCCGCCATCCCTGAGGAAA
>JAISKP010000223.1 GCA_031260885.1 Eubacteriales Family XIII. Incertae Sedis bacterium | reverse complement strand
GGAATCGTGTCGAAAATCCTTTCTGTTCGTAATCTAAGCCCAAATATCGCCAAGAATACGAACACTGAATCTCATTTATTCTATCAAATATTTCCGAGCGCTACGTGCTTTAGGTTGCTTTTGGCGATTTTTTCGAGCCTGTGCAGCGTGTCTGCTGACGTTTGCTTTTTGTCTGCGTATTTGTATCTTGGAAAGAATCTTGATATGTGCAGCGGGATATTTGGGGAAATGCTCTTGATGAATTCGCACATGGACCCGAATTCTTCTTCGCTGTCGTTTTCTCCATCCATGATGAGGGTTGTCAACTCCACGTGGCAGTGCGCGGCGGACAACTTGATGTTTTCCTTCACGATTTCAAGATTGCCTCCGATGCGATGGTAGAAGTCCGGATTGTACGCTTTGAGGTCGATGTTCATCGCGTCGATTTGCGGCAGGATCGCCTTTAGATACGGCGGATTGATGTAGCCATTTGTAACGAGAACATTTTGCAGGCCCTTTTCTTTTACGCAAATGGCCGTGTCGCGTACAAACTCGTAACCGATCAAGGGCTCATTATACGTATAGGCAACACCGATATTTCCCGCCGGCACAAACCGCTTTGCTTCCGCGGCGATTTTTTCGGGCGTCGTATCCATCGTTTCGGCATCCTTCGCGCCGGCCATGGAGATTTCATAGTTCTGGCAGAACGGACAGGATAGATTGCAGCCAAAACTACCGATCGAAAGAATATTTGTGCCGGGATAAAAATGGGATAGCGGTTTCTTCTCTATCGGGTCGAGCGCGATAGACGTCAGTTTGCCATAGTTTAAACTGCCGGAACCGGTGCGTGCCTTGCAGGCGCCGACCTGCCCCGGCAAGAGATGGCATGCATGCGGACAGAGGTCACATACCGTCACTGCCGATAAGGGATCTTCGCTTTTCACAGATAGCGCACGACTTCAAAGCGTTCCAGTTCGATCTTATCTCTGTTCCGCTCTGGGATGCCCGCCTTTTGCATGGCGATCCGGATCTGCGTTTCGGCGTCGTCGATCCCGTCCAGATCCGGGAGCAACAGCCCTCTTCTGCCGCCGAGATTCACGATCACGCCATACTTCTTCGGGTCAAGGTCTTCCGCACTGTTGATTTTTTCAGCAGGCAAGAGCACGTCAACGGAATAAGTCAAATATGGCAGCTCCGCCGGCTCGATCTCATCAAACCTGGGATCATTGGATGCCGCGCTGATGGCGTTGTGCCGAATCTCAAGATCTATATTTTCTTTCGTTGGCGCAATCGTACCGATACACCCCCGCAGATTGCCTTGTTTCTTGATCGATACAAAGACGCCCGCCTTCTGTTTTTGAAACGCTTCCACCGATTGCGCCGGGGGCTCAAACATTCGGTGAGACCGCACATAGGTTTCTACCGTATGGCGCGCAAGGCTTACCTGCGGACTCTCGGTCTTGTGCCGTTCTTCCGCACGCGATTTTTCAAGTGACAGATAGCGGTCAAGAAATTTGCGGTCATCGGACGAACCTGTTACGCGGAACGCCCCGATCCCATAGCCTACGCCGAAAGGACCTTCGTAGGAAAGGAGTTTCGTACTTACCGCCAAGCCGTCAAGCGCCCCGGTCATCACGACGATGGGGCGATGGCCGCATTCGCCGGCTTGTTCGCAAAAGGCCGCATCCATTTCCAGAAACCTGAGAAAATCTCCGGATGTGATCGTTTCCGTGATTTCTTTATCAAAAGCCGGACCTTCCGGCGCATAGCCATAGGGACCGTGGTCCAGCAGCTTGTGAGACAAATCACCGCTTGCGATGACGACCGTCTTTTGATCCAGCCGTTCGGAAATATCCCGAATATACATGCCGAGGCGGTAATGATCCTCTACGGTCAAACCGGAAATGCCGATGCGCACGATTTTGACCGGATCGAAACCGGCTTCTTTGATGAATCTCACAGGAATCATCGTCCCGTGATCCAGCGCGGCGTCTCGCTCTCCGAGCGTCCCCGCCGGAAATCCATCCGCTTCACATACAGCCGTCAGCGCCTCCGCAAATTCGGTGTCATATTCGGCGGATATGTTCACGCCGGCAACGCCGTAGTTTCGCATGTCTCCTGCGGCAGATTGGCCGGGCGATATATGAAAGTAGTCGGCATACATCTGGGCATGCGGCGATACGATCACAACGGTATCGGGCGCAAACCCCGCGATCTCATCGGAAACTGCGCGGTAAGCCAGCACCGTGCTTTTGATCTTGTTCTCTTCGCCCCTCCCGACCTCCGGGAAAATGAGCGGAGGATGCGGGACGATATAAGCGGCAATCACAGACATAGTCAACTCCTTAATTTATGAAACAAAACAAGATCGAGTTGTTATCCTATTATACCTGTTATGATCGGGATAATGGTATTCTGCTTGAATCTCCTATGTCATAATGCCGAACTCGTCTTTTCGTGCAATATTTCATATTATTTACTTGTCTTTTCGTGATTTTGTATGTTATGCTGAAACCGTGCTATTTGCGAGGGGTGATACGATGAATTTATTGAAACGAAAAATATATGATGGTTTATTGGCTTGGAAAGCAAGAAGCAAAGGCACTACCGCGTTAATGATAGATGGTGCGAGACGCGTCGGGAAAAGTTTTCTTTGCGAGTATTTTGCACAAAACGAATATAGAAGTCATATCATTATTGATTTCGGTAATGCGCCTAAGGATATCCTGGATTTGTTTGACAATGACAGTTCCAACCTTGATTTATTTTTTGCGAAACTATCGGCTTTTTACTCAAAGACACTGCACAAAAGAGAATCTGTCATCATCTTTGACGAAGTGCAACAGTTTCCTCGTGCAAGGCAACTTATCAAATACCTGGTTGCCGACGGCAGATATGACTTTATTGAGACCGGTTCATTAATCAGATTAAAAAAGAATGTACAAGATATTATTATCCCCTCTGAGGAAGAACATATTGAAATGTTCCCGCTTGATTTCGAAGAATTTTTGTGGGCGCTGGGCGATGATGCGACAGTCCCCTTTTTGAGACAGTGCTTTGACACAAAATCTGCGTTAGGCCAAAGTCTCCACAGAAAAATCATGAA
>JAISKP010000211.1 GCA_031260885.1 Eubacteriales Family XIII. Incertae Sedis bacterium | reverse complement strand
CATTCCGACCACAACCGGTGCCGCAAAAGCTGTCGCGCTCGTTCTGCCGCAGCTAAAAGGCAAGCTGAACGGTATGGCAATGCGTGTTCCCACGCCGGCGGTTTCGGTCGTGGACGTTGTCTTTGAACTGGAGAAGGCTGCTGACGCCGCTGCCGTAAATGCAGCGCTGAAGAAGGCGGCAGAGGCGGAAATTCCGAACATCCTCGGTTATACAGATGATCCGCTTGTGTCGATCGACTTCAAGGGTGATGCGCGTTCCTCGATCGTCGACGGACTCTCTACGATTTTTGTGGGCGACAAACTGGTGAAGATCGTTTCATGGTACGATAATGAATGGGGTTATTCGAATAGAGCCGTTGATCTGATCGAATATGTCATCGGTGCCGGGCTCTAAACGAAATCGCGTGATTTTCCGATCAAGTTTCAAATCAGGCTGAGGAGCGATGAATCGTATGAAGAAAACGGTAAGAGACATAGAAGTGAAGGGCAAGAAAGTTATTGTAAGGTGCGATTTTAACGTACCGCTTGATGATACGGGAAAGATAACGGATGATACGCGGATCGCGGGCGCAGTGCCCACGATCCGTTACCTTTTGGATCATGGTGCGGCTGTGATTTTGCTGTCTCATCTCGGCAGGCCGAAGGGCGCGCCGGATCCCAAATTCAGTTTAAGGCCGGTTGCGGAGGATCTTTCCGCGCGGCTCGAAATTCCGGTTTGGTTTGAAAGCGTGCCGACGGTCATTGATGACAATGTCCGGACACGGGCAGCGCACCTGAAAGGCGGCGAAGTGATGCTGCTTGAAAATACCCGGTTCCGCAGCGAGGAGACGGATGAGGACCACGGTGCGGGTTATGACAGCTTTTCGAAGGAACTGGCGGCGCTCGCGGATATTTTTGTGAATGATGCGTTTGGTACGGCGCATCGCGCCCATGCCTCAACTGCCGGCATTGCGGATTATATACCGGCGGTGACCGGATTTCTCGTTGAGAAGGAAGTGAAATATTTGGGCGATGCGCTGACAAATCCCGTGCGCCCGTTTGTCGCCATCCTGGGCGGTGCGAAAGTCGGTGATAAGATCAAGGTCATCGAAAACCTGCTTGAGAAAGTCGATACGCTCTTGATCGGCGGCGGCATGGCGTTTACTTTTCTGAAGGCGCAAGGCTATGAGATCGGGGCGTCAAAGCTGGATGCGGAAAGCCTAGATCTTGCGGCACAGCTACTGCGTCAAGCGAAGGAGAAAGGTGTCGAGCTGGTGCTTCCCGTGGATGTGAAGGCGGGAGAAAGCTTTGACAACGACACACCGGCGGATTACTGTGCCGCTTCTGCCATCCCTGCGGACCGCATGGGGCTCGACATCGGTCCCGAGACCGCAGCGCTGTTTGCGGACAGAATCCAAAAGGCCGGAACGGTTCTCTGGAACGGACCGATGGGTGTATTTGAATTTTCGAATTTTACGCAGGGGACAAGGATTGTCGCAGAGGCGATGGCGGCTTCGGATGCGACAACGATCATCGGCGGCGGCGACAGCGCGGCGGCGGTGGAACAGTTTGGGCTGGCGGAAAAGATGTCGCATGTTTCCACAGGCGGTGGCGCGTCGCTTGAATTCATCGAAGGACGTGTGCTGCCCGGTGTCGCGGTATGCGGCGATCAGTAATATGAAAGAGGCGTGAAAAATGACCAGAAAAAAGATCATCGCGGGCAACTGGAAAATGTACAAGACGATTGCGGAAGGACAGGCGTTTGCAGAGGAACTGAAGTCGATTCTCGGGCAGACCGAGCACGAGGTGTTGGTCTGTGCGCCGTACACGCAGCTGTCTTCTCTTAAGAAGGTTTTTTCGGGCAGCATCGTGAAACTCGGTGCACAGAATATGCATTTCGAAAACGAAGGCGCGTTCACAGGTGAGATCTCACCGCTGATGCTGAAGGAAATCGGTGTGGATTACTGTGTGATCGGACATTCGGAGCGGCGGCAATATTTTGCGGAAACCGATGATACGGTCAACAGAAAGCTTAAAGCGGCTCTCGCCCACGGCATTTTTCCGATTATGTGTGTCGGGGAGGTTCTTGCGCAGCGCGATGCCGGCGAGGCATTTGACGTGGTAAGAACACAGCTCACAGGCGGATTTGCGGGGCTTGAAGCTGGTGAGGCGACCAAGGTCGTCATCGCTTATGAACCCGTTTGGGCGATCGGCACGGGTCGCACCGCAACGCCCGAGCAGGCGGAGGAGATGTGTGCATTTATCCGGGAGACCGTAAGCGGTCTTTTCGGAGAAGGTACGGCGGAAAGCGTACGGATTCAGTACGGCGGAAGTGTGAAACCGGCAAATGCGGCGGAGCTTCTGACCAAAGACAACATCGACGGGGCACTCGTCGGCGGCGCAAGCCTGATCGCAAGGGACTTCAAAGCGATTATTGACTATTAATTAACAATCTTTTATTCAAGTTTTTCTTGTTAATTGTATGATTAATTAATATAATAATTGTTTGGGAAAACATACGATCCAAATCGCGCGGCGGATTGTCGCCGGTTTCGGGTGCGTTTATAAAAGAGAACTCCGTGCATGAAGGACTCTGATAGATGTATGTGTTATTGAATAAGTTATTTGCTATCGTGAGAATGTAATAGGAGAGATTGTTTATGTCAGACGCAATATTAAATGTATTTACGTATCTTGTCCCTGCCGTCGCTGTAGTAGGTCTGTTGATCGCACTTTTTTTGGCAGCGTGGGTGAAGAAACGTCCGGAAGGTTCCGACAGAATGAAGGAGGTCTCCGGATTTATCCGCGCAGGTGCCATGGCTTTCCTCAAGAGAGAATATCGTTATATGGCAGTTGTGATCGTCGTGATCACAGTCCTTTTAGGGTTTGCGATCAACTGGGCTACAGGTGGTCTGTATGTGTTCGGCGCATTATTCTCCATTCTCGCAGGATTCTTCGGGATGAAGGTTGCAACGTGGGGCAATGTCAGAACAGCAAATGCAGCCTTGGAGCATGGTCTTCCCGCAGCACTCAAGGTGGCTTTTCGAAGCGGTGCCGTCATGGGGATCTGTGTATCCGGTCTCGGACTGCTCGGTCTTGGTCTTATATTTGCACTCATCGGCGTTCCCAGCTATGAGATCGTTACGGGATTCAGTCTCGGTGCCTCGTCCATGGCGCTCTTCGGAAGAGTCGGCGGCGGCATCTATACGAAGGCGGCTGACGTCGGTGCCGACCTCGTCGGTAAGGTAGAAGCCGGGATTCCGGAAGATGATCCGAGAAACCCTGCGGTTATCGCGGATAACGTCGGTGACAATGTCGGCGATGTGGCCGGTATGGGTTCCGACCTTTTCGAATCCTATGTCGGATCGATCGTTTCAGCACTTGCACTCGCTGCGATCATTCCAAGTATCCAAC
>JAISKP010000188.1 GCA_031260885.1 Eubacteriales Family XIII. Incertae Sedis bacterium | reverse complement strand
TGCGGCATCTGCAGCTTCGGTCACGGCTGGGGCTACTGCAAATCCGTGGAAGGCAATATGGGCATTCAGGTGCCGCCGAGGGCGGAATATCTGCGGACGATCTGGCACGAACTGGGCAGAATTCACAGCCACCTGTTGTGGCTCGGATTGCTTGCGGATGGCTTTGGATTTGAGAGTCTGTTCATGCACACTTGGCGGATTCGGGAAACGATCCTGAATATCTTCGAGGAGACAACCGGCGGTCGCGTGATCTTCTCGGTCTGCAAGGTCGGCGGGCTGCGGAAGGATATTTCGAACGAGAAGTTGACGGAGATCGTCGGTACGCTAAACGGTATCCGCAAGGAGGCGGAAGAACTTTCGCGCGTCTTCCTCGAGGACGTATCCGTCAAAAATCGTCTTGTCGGCGTCGGTACGCTGACAAAACAGGAAGCGATCGATCTATGTGCGGTCGGTCCTGTCGCGCGCGGCAGCGGACTTGCGATGGACGTGAGACTCGATGGACACGGTGCGTATCCCGATCTGGGCTTTGAACCGATCGTCGAAGAAGACGGCGACTGCTATGCGCGCTGCAAAGTGAGGATCAGGGAGATTTTCCAATCCATGGATCTGATCGCGGAAGCGGTGTCGAAGATCCCGGACGGCGATATTGATGTCAAGGTGAAGGGCAATCCTGAGGGCGAATACGTCGGCAGGATGGAGCAGCCGAGAGGCGAGGCCTATTATTATTCCAAGGGAGACGGCAGCAAATATCTGAAACGCATCCGTGTGCGGACGCCCACGAACGCGAACATTCCGGCGCTTGTGAAAACGCTTCAGGGCTGTGATCTCGCCGATGTTCCGATGCTGGTGCTCACAATTGATCCCTGCATTAGCTGCACAGAGAGGTAGAGGTAAATGGCAAATCTGAAAATCGGGAAGATGGTGATGCGGAGCCTATTTCGAAAACCGGCGACGCTCATGTATCCGGTCATTCCGAGAAAATATCCGGAAAATACCAGGGGACACATCAGTGTTGATATGAACGCGTGCATTCTGTGCGGGATCTGCTCGAAAAAGTGTCCGACGGATGCGATCACCGTGGACCGCGACGCGAAAACCTGGTCGATCCAGCGGATGCGCTGCATTCAGTGCAGCTGCTGCGTCGAAGTATGCCCTAAGAAATGTCTGATCAATGAGAGTTCGTATACGATTCCGGATGTGATGAAGGTCGCGGACACATATGAAAAACCGGAGGATCCGGCGGATGCACCTGCAGAAAATCTGGTCTGTGACGATTCCTGTGTCTACTGCGGCATCTGCGCCAAGAAATGTCCGGTTGAAGCGATTACCGTGGATCGTGCAGCGAAGACCTGGGCCGTCGACCATGAGAAGTGCACCAGGTGCGGGTTCTGTGTCGAGTCTTGTCCAAAGAAGAGTTTGAAGATCGAGTAGTTTGATGGAAGATAGATACTATTTTAGAAAGAATCGGATCACGGCCACGATCTTATCGGTCTTTGCGATCGTCCAACTCATGCTTGGGATCGGACTCGGCTATTATTGGAATGGATTGCAGGGGCTTCTTTCCGGGATTGACGATGTGCAGTCGTACGGTGTAACGGGGAACGTGTGGGGCGATATCCTCGTCTATGTATTCGTATTTGCGCCGATTGTGTTGCTTGCTTTTTTTAGTCCGTCTTCGGATATCAGGGTGAATTTCAGATTTGTTCTGATTGCGCCGTTTCTGGTCTATCTCATTTCTGCGATCATCGAATTCAAGCACATTTTGCCGCTGAGTGAGCATTTCAAAAGTATCTATACCGCGCTCGACAATGTGATCTACATTCCGTTCATCATTTGCTTCCTGTTGCTTTCGGTCTATTATATTCTCGTCATTTCTGTACCGAAGATGCTCGGAACGCGCGCAATCGGTGTCCTGGTTATGATTGTTGCAATCACATTCTATATCATCTACGGCATCTACATCGTGTACCTTAGCGTGATGAATATGCTGGCAGGAGACTTCGGAACGATGCAGTTCATCATGCGGTTGATCTGTTTCGCACTCGATGCGGCGACATTCTTTTTGGCGTTGTCCGTCCTGATGACCTATTGCGCCATGCACAGAGAGACGCTGCTTGACCGGAAGGATGCGCTGAGAAAAGTCGAAACAGACAGTGACGATTTTCTTGAAGCATTGGAGATAACCCGAAACGATTCTCAAGTGTCTTACGGAACTGCGAAAAGTGAATGGAACGAGTCCCCGGAGGAGAAGCCGAAATCCAAGAAGAAAGAATGATTACGCAGATTATAACGTTTCGCGGCGTCGTGCAAGGCGTGGGATTTCGTCCGACCGTCGCGAGGCTCGCCAGAGAATATGGCATGCACGGACAAGTTCGCAATATGGGTGGGCTTGTCCGTCTTATTGTGACGGATACGGAAGAACGCATTGACGGTTTCGTAGCGCTGATCTGCGATAGACCGCCACGGGCGGCGCGCATTGATGCGGTCGAACGGCGGGATGCCGATCTTGTCCGGTTTGAGGACTTTTCGATCGCACCGAGTGCAAAGATTGAAGATGGGATTGCGATCGTTCCGTCGGATATCGCGATTTGCGAAAACTGTTTGAGTGAAATGCGCGATCCGAAAAAT
Organism: Eubacteriales Family XIII. Incertae Sedis bacterium; assembly: GCA_031260885.1. Taxonomy (GTDB): domain Bacteria; phylum Bacillota; class Clostridia; order Peptostreptococcales; family Anaerovoracaceae; genus JAISKP01. Next base: position 6,369 of record JAISKP010000188.1, on the reverse strand, counting down.
GTGCGGTATCGACATCCGTATATCAGTTGCACGGACTGTGGTCCCCGGTTCACCATCATGGAGCGGCTTCCCTATGACAGAGATACGACCTCGATGGTCGACTTTGAAATGTGTGCGCTGTGTGCGGGCGAGTACGGGACACAAGAGGGGATATGGGATATAAGCGGGGACATAAGCGGGTCGGGTACCAATGTGTTCAGGAACACAAGGGGGACGGAAAATCGGCGCTATCACGCGCAGACGATCTCCTGCCATGACTGTGGTCCTCAGCCGCTGTGGCAGGGCGCTGAGTGGTCGGGTGCTGCAAAGACAAAAGGGGACAAGACAAAAGGGAAGACAAAAGGGGACGGTTCGTGCGTCTTGGTGGGAACTGCCGCGATCGCTTCTGCGACCCGCGCCCTGAAAAACGGCGAAGTCATCGCGTTCAAGGGTATCGGCGGATATTATTTCGCATGCAGTCCGTTCGATGGATCTGCTGTTGCATGTCTGCGGGAGATCAAAATCCGGGAAGAAAAACCTTTCGCGATTCTGTTTGGGGACGTCAGTGATATCCGTTCTTACTGCGCGGTCAATGCGGCGGAAGAAACGCTGCTCACGTCCGCACAAAGACCGATCGTGCTGTTAGAGACAGTGGGAGATGGTTCTTCTGTCTCCCGGGAGGCATCGAAGACCGAAGGCGTAGTAGGTTGGGATCCCCGGGACACAGAAAAGATGAGCCGCCCTCTGGCACCCGGCGTGCTCGGCGGAAGCCGATTCATCGGGGCATTCCTGCCGTCTATGGGACTTCAGTACCTGATTCTGGATGAGACGGGTCCGCTCATAATGACAAGCGCAAACCGCTCGGATCTGCCGATCATCAAGGATGATGGTGAGATGTTTGCGCTACTTGAAGAGGAATCCCGCATTGCAGGAGTCCTCTATACGGATCGCCGCATCGTCGCTTCTGCGGACGATTCGGTCACTCGCGTGATCGATGCGGTGCCGCAGCTGATACGCCGATCGAAAGGGTATGTACCATCCCCCATCTTTATCCGGGGTACGGAGAAATTGGATGCGCGGGATATGATCTTCGCTGCGGGCGGGCAGCTCAAGTCCGCGTTTTCGCTCAGTAAGGGCAGCTTTGCATATCTCAGTCCGTACATGGGCGATCTCGACAATATGGAAAGCGAAGCGCGCTACCTTGAAAACTTCACGCGCATGAAGACGTTTTTCGGCATCGAACCGTCGCTCGTCCTCTGCGATCTGCATCCGAATTACAGCACGATGCGGTTTGCGGAATCCTATGTCGCAACGCATTCCGGAAGCAGACTGGTCCGAGTACAACATCATCACGCGCACATCGCTTCGGTGATGGCGGAACACGGCCTGCGCGGCGCGGTTATCGGCGTGGCTTTCGACGGAACGGGCTACGGAACGGACGGGGCGGTCTGGGGCGGCGAGATTTTGCTTTGTAATGGTGTGCATTTTGAACGGTTTTCACACTTGAGATACATCGATATGATCGGCGGGGATGATTCGATGAAGGACAGTTGGAAAACTGCTGTGAGTCACGCGTATGCATATCGGGTCGAGCGGGGGATGCGGCGAGAGGATGACGTATCAAGTAATTCGTTTGATGGTTGTGTCGGCGGTGACAAGGAGTCCGATGTTGGTGGGGCGGAGGATAGTGTGTCAAATAAAATATTTGACATCGATATTGGTGAGATCGTCGCGTATAGTGAACGGTATAACACCTTGCGGCAGGCTGCGGCGCAAGCGGAAGAAATTTCTGTCGTTACCGATTCTGCCGATGTCGATCCTGCCGCTACCGCAACCCGCGAGCAGATCGAGGCGGCGATTCGCCTGAAGATCAATACAGTCAAAACGTCGAGTATGGGGAGACTGTTCGATGCGGTATCGTCCCTGCTCGGAATCTGCCATTACAACAGATACGAAGGAGAAAGTGCAACCCTGCTCGAGAACGCCGCCTACCGCGCGCTGATGCGGCAGCACGCGACCTGGGACACAAATGGATCGATTTCTGCTGTGCCGGAAGATGGCGCTTTCGACATGGATGACACAAAAGTCCCCGACCCTCTTGTGGCAGACGCGCTCGCGCTGAAATTCCATCTTTCGGTCGCTTCTGTTATACTTAAACAGTGTAGTGCCGTGCGTGCGCAGACAAACACAAACGCGGTGGCGTTGAGCGGCGGCGTGTTCCAGAACAGAATCCTCATGGAGGAATCGCTGCGGTTGCTGCGCGCGGAAGGCTTTGACGTCTATTACAACATCGCCGTGCCGCCGAACGACGGCGGCATCGCGCTCGGTCAGAATTATATCGGTATGAAAAGTTTGTAACAACTGGAGTAAATCATGTGTGTCGCATACCCCGGCAAAGTGCTCTCGATCGAAGAACACAAAGCCAAAGTGGATTTTAACGGAAACATCGTGGATGTAAACATCGGTCTCGTGGACGCGAAGGTGAATGACTACGTCCTCGTTCACGCGGGGATGGCGATCGAGTCCATGACGAGGGAAAAGGCGGACGAGATCCTCGAGATATTCGCGGATCTGAACGCGCTGTAACGAGATGGATTCGCTCATTCAGAAAAAAATAGAATATTTAAGCGCCTATGACGGTCCGCCGCTTCGACTGATGGAGGTCTGCGGTACGCATACGGCAGGCATCTTCAAAAGTGGCATCCGCAGCTTCCTTTCGCCGAAGATCCGGCTCATTTCCGGTCCGGGTTGCCCTGTCTGCGTGACGCCTGCCGCTTACATCGACCGGTGTATCGCGTATGCGCTGACGCCGAAGCACGCGCTCGCGAGCTTCGGGGATATGCTGAAGGTGCCGGGCAGTGAACGCAGTAAAACTCGGATAACCGCAGCGCCGGATTTGCAGATGAAGCATTCGAATGTCGGACGAAGTCTATCCGACATTCGCGGAGAAGGCGGACGCGTCGAAATGGTCTACGCGCCCTTTGATGTCACAAGCATGGCAAAGGCGGAGCCGGATACGACATTCGTCATCGCTGCGGTCGGTTTCGAAACGACTGCGCCGGCCTATGGGCTTCTGCTCGATGACCTGATTCGTGAAGATATTCACAATGTCAAACTCCTGACATCGCTCAAGCGGGCGATTCCCGCGATCGAGTGGATCTGCGAAAACGAACCGGACGTAGATGGGTTTCTCTGCCCCGGTCACGTCAGCGTGATCACGGGTTCAGACGTCTATTTACCTCTATCGTTAAAGTACGATAAACCGTTTGTTATCGCGGGGTTTGAGCCGGAGCACCTCGTAAACGCGATCTATGAACTTGTGCAGACCGCGTCGGGACAAACAGGACAGGAGACAAGAGTTCCCGATCCAAAAGGGGACGATTCATCTGTCTCCAACCTGTACGGCGAGGCCGTTACCGCGGGCGGAAACCTGCGCGCAAAAATCATCCTTGAAAAGTACTTCGAACAGGTCTCCGTACACTGGCGAGGTCTTGGGGAAATACGGGATTCCGGCCTGTACCTGAAACCCGAATACGAAGCATACGACGCGGGAAGCCGCACCATACCAAGCAGTGATGCCGATCTGCCGATCGGCTGCCGCTGCGCGGACGTGATCACGGGGCGCATCGATCCGAATGATTGTCCGTTGTTCGGAAAGACCTGCACACCGGACAGTGCGATAGGTCCGTGCATGGTGTCGCCGGAAGGTGCTTGCGGCATCTGGTACAGAAATGTCGTGTAAAGTAGCGCAAGAATTTATAGGACATTATTCAAAAGGAACGTAAAGGTGAATAATGACATTTCAAATTGACAAGGACGGTTGCGGGATGGCAACCGTCCTCTCTATCTTCAACGTTCCTACTTCAGCACGTCCTACTTCAACGTTCCTATTTCAACATCGCTGCTTTTATCCGAGTTGCGGCAGGCTGTCGAAGCCGGGCTGCAGTTCTGCGTCCGTCGGGATATGATCCGTCATGGAGCCGTCGATGTACTGCGCGTATGCTGTCATATCGAAGTAGCCCGTGCCCGTGAGTCCGAAGAGGATCGTCTTCTCTTCTCCGGTTTCCTTGCAGATGAGGGCTTCGTCGATCGCGGTACGGATCGCATGGGAGGATTCGGGTGCGGGCAAGATCGTCTCATGTTTCGCAAACAGCACCGCTGCGTCAAACACCGCCGTCTGCTCGACCGATTTCGCTTCCATATAACCGTCATGGTAGAGCTTGGATAGGATCGGGGACATGCCGTGGTAGCGCAGACCGCCCGCGTGGTTTGCGGAGGGTTTGAACCCGCTGCCGAGCGTGTACATCTTCGCCAGCGGCGTCGTCTTCGCCGTATCGCAGAAATCATAAGCGTATTTCCCGCGCGTGAACGACGGGCAGGACGCCGGCTCGACTGCGATGATGCGCGGATTCGCTTTGCCCGTGATCTTATCGCGCATGAACGGCGCGATCAGACCGCCGAGATTTGAACCGCCACCCGCGCAGCCGATGACGATGTCCGGATAGGTATCGATGAGTTCAAACGCCTTCGCGGATTCAAGTCCGATGATCGACTGGTGCAGCAGGACCTGATTCAGCACGGAGCCGAGCACGTAGCGATAACCCTCGGTCGTAACAGCGACCTCGACGGCTTCGGAGATTGCAATGCCGAGGCTGCCGCCGTTATCGGGATCCTCTGCGAGGCTTGCGCGTCCGGAATTCGTCGTATCGCTCGGGCTGGCGAAGACCTTCGCGCCGAACGTCTCCATGATCGTCTTTCGGAACGGCTTCTGATTGTAGGAGACCTTGACCATATAGACGTTGAGGTCGAGTCCAAAATAGGAACAAGCTTCCGCCATGGCCGTGCCCCACTGCCCGGCGCCGGTTTCGGTCGTAAGTCCGGCAAGTCCCTGATCCTTCGCATAATAAGCCTGCGCCACAGCCGAGTTCAGCTTGTGGCTGCCGGAGGTGTTGTTTCCCTCGAACTTATAGTAGATCTTTGCGGGCGTGCCGAGCGCCTTCTCAAGGCTGTACGCGCGGCAGAGCGGCGACGGACGATAGATCTTGTAGATGTCGAGCACCTCGTCCGGGATATCATAGAAGCGGGTGTTGTCATCCAGTTCCTGCTGCGCAAGCTTCGTGCAGAACACGGGGTAGAGATCCTCCGGCACGGCAGGTCCGCCGGTTCCCGGGTTGATCATCGGATCCGGTTTCTCTTTCATATCCGCACGCAGGTTGTACCACTGCGTCGGCATCTGGTCTTCGGTCAGATAGATCCTGTGCGGTACGTTTGTTTTGCTGATGGCCATTTCAATTCCTCCTCATTTTTGAACGATATATGTCAAGCAATTTGCTTGTCAGTCTGATTAAAATAGATGCGCTCTGCAACAATTGATGCGTAATACAGGTGCGGGGTTCTATGTGCCGGCAGCATCCCGGTTTCCCACTGCGGCTTTCATGGACTTTGCATATTCCCGCAGATACCCCGCCGCGTCCTGCGGGTGTTCTTCGATGATCGTAACGATCTTGCTTCCGACGATCACGCCGTCCGCGATCTTCGATATTTCGGTTGCCTGCTCAGGCGTATGAATTCCGAAACCGACCGCAACGGGTACGTCCGTATAGGTCCGGATCGAAGCGATAATGGATGGCAGATCCGTTCGGATCTCGCTGCGGACGCCCGTCACGCCCATGGACGAAACGACGTAGATAAAACCGGCAGCGTGCTCTGCGATCTTCCGGATCCGATCCTCCGAGGTCGGCGCGATCAGCGTGATGATGTCGATGTCATAGTTCGACGCGACGGTCTTCGCCTCTGCCTGTTCCTCAAACGGCAGATCCGGAATGATGATTCCGTCGACGCCCGTCACCCGGCACTTCGCGAAAAACGCATCGTAGCCGTAGTGGAAGACGGGGTTGAGGTAGGTCAGAAACACGATCGGTGTGTGAATCTTTTCACGAATCGAGACGACCAAGTCGAAGAGCTTGTCCACGGTCGCGCCAGCGCTGAGCGCTCGGATATTCGCGCGCTGGATGACGGGACCCTCCGCGATCGGATCGGAGAACGGAATGCCGATCTCGATCAGATCCGCGCCCGCGTCCGCAAGCGCCAGGATATATTCCTCGGTCTTCGCCATGGTCGGGTCGCCGCCCGTTACGAAACCGATGAAGGCTTTCCCGTTTGCAAAAGCCGATGCGATATTACTCACTGATGATCCTCCCTCTGTATCTTGCGATCGCCGCCACGTCCTTGTCGCCGCGTCCCGAGAGGCAGACGATGATGCTCTGATCCTTTCTGAAATCCTTCGCGATCTTCCGGACATGCGCGATCGCATGCGCGCTTTCGATGGCGCAGATGATGCCTTCCGTGCGCGCCAGATATTCGAAGGCGGACACCGCCTCCTCGTCGGTA
>JAISKP010000185.1 GCA_031260885.1 Eubacteriales Family XIII. Incertae Sedis bacterium | reverse complement strand
TTCAGAAAGACGATATTCGCCTTTACCTGCATGGCGGGCTCGAGCGTGATCGTCTGCACGGGGATGTCTTCATTCGGTGCAAAACCGTATAATGAGATGCCCGGTCGGATCGCGGAAAGGTGTGATGCGGGCAGATGGATGATTCCCGCGCTGTTTGCGATCGTGGTCATTTCGGGTCGGATACCCCGATCCGCGAGGACCTCCTCAAAGCGTTTCAGTCTGCCGAGTTGATATTCTGAAAATGAAAGATCTTCTTCATCCGCTGCGGAAAAATGGGAAAGCAGTCCGGTTATCTTTAGATTCGGCAGGGCTGCGATCTGCGTGATCTGATCCAAATCCTTCTCCGTAAAGAGGAATCCGATCCGACCCATGCCCGTATCAAGCGCGATGAATACATCGATGGTCTTGCCCGGCGCGATGCGCGTCGCTGTTTCCGAAAGCAGCCATGCGTCTTCGTAGGTCGTGATGATCGAAAGGATGTTGAGGTCGATCACATCCCGCGTATTGCCGCGCGGTGTCGGTCCGAGCAGAACGATCGGTTTGCCGATGCCCGCCTGCCGCAGTTCGACCGCTTCGAATAGCGTCGCGACGCCGATGTAATCGGCGCCGGCTTTGATCAGTTCCCATGCGACCTTTATCGCACCGTGCCCGTAGGCGTCGGCCTTCAGGCAGGGGATCGTCTTGGCGCCGGGCGCGAGCCCGCTGAGCGCTTTGTAATTGTCTGTAATTTTGCCGAGGTCGATTTCAACCCATGCGGCGCGGCGCGTATCATTGTACATGCTGTAATTATTTCACAATATGGGTTCATCGTCAATCACCCACAATAAACCACAATTTGTTGTGGTTTATATTGTGGTGAATGTATGTTCTTACACAATATATTGATATAAAATTCAAAAAATAACTGAATATTACAAATAATGGAAAGTAAATACCGGATGACTATCCAAAAATCATGCATATTTCGTTGAAAAGTGGTTGAAAGTGGGTTACACTCGAATGTATATAGGGGAAGTGTCTTCTCCATATTGTCGCTACCCCGGAATATCCGGGGGTGTGTTAAGCACAGAATAGGGGGTCATTCAGTGCTGTCAGGTGTTTCCAACAACAATATCGATGTGAAGGGCAGGTGTGTGATCCCGTCCGCGTTTCGGCATGAAATTGGAAACTGTTGTGTCATTTTTACGGGCTTTGAAAACAATATCATGGTGTTTTCTACGGATGGCTGGGATGAATTCAAGCGGGAACGCCTCAGGAACATCCCATACGAGGATGTCGAATACCGGGATCTGGAGTTTCTGCTTTTCGACGGTGCGCAGATCTGCGACATCGACAAACAAGGACGCATCCTGATTCCAAAGAAACATCTTGAACATGCGGCACTCGAAAAAGAGGCGGTCATCATCGGCTTTGATACCAGATTTGAAATCTGGAGTAAAGAAAATTATGAGAAGCGAAAGTCCAGAAGCGGGAAGACCCCGGCAGAACTGCTTCAGGGCATGCTGAGATACAGGACGGATGGATAGCACAGAAGCACCGGAGGCGGTCATGAATTTTGAACATACTTCGGTACTTGCACGGGAAACGATAGAAGGTCTGGCTGTAAAGCCGGACGGCGTGTATGTAGACGGCACGCTCGGCGGCGGCGGACATGCGTCTCTGATCTGTGCATCGCTCACGAAAGCCGGGCTGTTTGTCGGAATCGATCGGGATGCGGAAGCGATCCGGGCAGGGCGCGCAAAGCTTGAACCGTACGACTGTCGGAAAAGGTTTATTCAGTCGAACTTCGACCGGATAAAGGCGGTTCTTTTCGAAAACGAAATCGGAAACATCAACGGGGTTGTGCTCGACTTGGGCGTCTCCTCGTATCAACTTGACAATCCGGAAAGGGGCTTTTCGTACATGCGAAGGGCACCGCTGGATATGCGGATGGATCGGTCTGAGGACGGTGGTGTCTGCGGGATCACGGCGGAAGACATCGTGAACGGATACGGTGAACAGGAACTTGCGCGGATCATCCGCATATACGGAGAGGAGCGTTGGGCAGGGCGGATCGCAAAATTTATCGTCACCGAACGAGAAAAGGTGCCGATCACGGATACGGAGCGGTTGGTGGAAATCATCAAAGCTGCAATACCGGCCTCCGCAAGACGGGACGGACCGCATCCGGCAAAGCGGACATTTCAGGCGATCCGGATCGAAGTAAACGATGAACTCGGCGCACTTTCGCGGGCGGTTCACGATTTCATAGACGTGCTGACGCCGGGGGGAAGGCTTGCGATCATTACATTCCATTCCCTCGAAGACCGAATTGTAAAAGAGGCATTCAGAAAAAGGGAGGATCCCTGTGAATGTCCGCCGGGACTGCCGGCATGCGTATGCGGAAAGGTTTCCGATGTGCGGCGCATTACACACAAGCCGATCACGGCAAGCGCGGCGGAGCTTTCGGACAACCCGAGAGCAAGGAGCGCAAAACTGAGAGTATTGGAGAAGTTGTAGACACCCGGAACATCGGGCATGTATTGGATAAGGGTTATTGTTCGGAGTACAAGGATATAGGCAGGAATGGCGCCGATTTACGGACAACCGAATACAGCGTATGAATGGAAATACATGCCTGAAACCGAGCCGCTTCCGGATCGGGAGGATGCGCGCGACCCGGAAAAAAAGAAACGCAACCGCGAGAAGAGACATACGCGCAAAGAACGACGCGAAGCGCAACAGGTCTCGCAACAGACTGCGCGGCGCGCGGCGATTCAGAAATCGTTGTCGGCATCGAGAAAGGTACGTATGATCGCCATCGTGCTCGTGCTCGGAACACTGCTCTTGATATTCGTCACGTTTACAGCATACAGTACATCGTATCAGTCACAGATCAACAGAACAAACATGAAAGTGCGTTCTGTCAATGAAGATATCGATAATCTGCATCTGAAGCTCGAGATGGAATTAAATTCAAGGATTCTGATTGAAAAGGCAGAGGCGATGGGAATGGTTAAGGCGGAGGGGGATCAAATCGTTTATATCGGTGATCCGACGCAATATACCGAACTTCCCGAAAACGGTGATCTGGCACAGTTCATCAAGGAGAACGCATATGCGTCGTGGTAGCGCAAAGTCGGCATTGCCATCGCTCGATCAGTTAAAAAAACGGATGATCTGCGCATTTTTGATTATCGCCGTGCTCTTCACCGTCCTTGTGTTCCGTATCGGATGGATTCAGATCATCGACACGCAGACCTACGCTGCCAGAGCGATGGCGACACAGACAAGAGATACCACCCTTTTTGCGCGGCGGGGAATGATCCTCGACCGCAACATGAAAGAACTGGCTGTCAGCACGGCGACTTACCGCATATTCATCCGAGTCAAACCCTATTCGGATGCACCTTACGATTATGATGAGAACAGTGCGATGTTGGACAAAGCAGCGGTGATTTTGTCCGGTGGTCTCGGAACGTCCAAGGAAGAAATCCTTACGAAGTTCAATACGACGGCATATCGTGTCAGCGTCGCAAAAAACGTTGACAAGGATATCGTGGCAAAGATGTTGACAGACGCAAGGACGGAGAAGATCTCGGAAATCTTTGAGGTTGAAGATGACACGAGCCGCGTTTATCCGCTCGGAACCTTCGCATCCCATTTGATCGGAAGCGTCAACAGCGACGGACACGGACAGAGCGGTATCGAATATGAATACGATGAGTACCTGACCGGCATCGCAGGACGTCTTGTGACGACGACCGACGGCGTGGGGAATCCGCTCGGCAACGATACCTCGCGGAATTATGAAAAACAGGACGGTCTCAGCATCGTAACAACCATAGATGAAACAATCCAGTATTTCGTGGAAAAGGCGGTCGTTGAAGCCAAGGAAATCACGGATGCGGATAAGGTGGAATGCGTTGTGCTCGAGGTGAAAACGGGAGACGTCCTTGCAATGGCGACCTATCCTTCGTTCGATCCCGGCGATCCCTATTCGCCTACGGATGAAGCGGAATTGGAATTGTTCAATACGCTTTCGACGGAAGAACAGACGGATTATCTGAGCAGAATGTGGACGAATCCGATCATCAGCGATCTATATGAGCCCGGTTCCGTCTTCAAACTGATCACCGTCTCTTCCGCATTTGAAACGAATGCCATCGTTCCGTCAGACCATTTCTACTGCGGCGGCGTATATAAGGTTGAGGATCGCAACATTCAGTGTTGGACTTATCCGAACGGGCACGGAGAACAGGATGTCGTGACCGCCGTCGGGAATTCCTGCAACCCTGCGATGATGCAGATCATTCAGCGTATGGGCTATCCCTCTTTTTCAAAATACATGGAGCTTTTTGGCATGACCGAAGCGACAGGCATCGATCTGCCGGGCGAGGCCGTGCCGCTTAAAAAGGATTACTATTATCCCTCGGATCTCGCGACCATGTCTTTCGGACAGGGCATCAGCATCACGCCGATTGAAATGGCCAGTGCGGTTGCGGCGATCGGAAACGGAGGCAACCTGATGCGTCCGCGCGTCGTCAGGGCGCTTGCGGACGAGGACGGTAATATTGTGCAGGAATTTCCGCCTGAGATCAGGCGTCAGGTCATCTCTACGCAGACCGCAGATGAAGTCCGGTCGATCATGGAATATGTCGTAAACGAAGGCGGCGGACAGGTTGCGAAGATTCCGGGTTACCGGATCGGCGGAAAGACCGGGACAACAACGAAATTGATCAACGGTGAATACAGCATGAGCGATCGTGTCGGATCCATGGTTGCGATGGCGCCGATGGATGATCCGAAGTTCGTCGTATTCGTGGCGGTTGATCATCCGCGCGTCGGTGAATACGGGACGACGACGGCAGGTCCGGCGGTGCGGACGATTACGGAGCAGATTCTGAACTATTACAACCTGCAGCCGGCGTATACCGAAGAGGAACTGGCGAAGCAACAGCAGTCTCGCATTGTGGTGCCGAAAGTCACAGAAATTCCCGCGTCTGAAGCAGAAGGAATTTTGCTGGGATTCGAACTTGAGTATTCCGTTCAAGGCGGAAGTTACGCGGGCGATTTTATCGTGACGGATCAATATCCGAAAGCGGGCAGCTACATCGAACCGGGCGGAACCGTCTATATTTATGGAGACTAATCATGAAACCGCTGACGATAGATGAAATCGTAAAAGCGACAGGCGGATATTTGCGTTCGGGATCTGCGGACACGCGGATACAGGGTGTCTCAACGGACTCGCGCGGTGTCCTGCCCTGCGATCTATTCTTTGCACTTCGCGGTGACACGTTCGACGGGCATGCATTTCTAAGTGATGTGATCGCAAGAGGTTGCAATGCGGTCGTCGTATCGGAGGCAAATGGGGAGATCGTTGCGGGCGGTGCTACCTCCGAAGATCTCGTCGTGATTGAAGTTTCGGACACGCTTAAAGCCTACCAGGATCTGGCGGCCTATTACCGGAAGCTGATCGGTGCGACCGTGATTGCGGTGACGGGCAGCGTCGGAAAGACGACGCTGAAAGAGATGATCGCTTGCGGCTGTACGGGTAGGTACCGGATCGCATACACCCAGAAGAACTACAACAATCAGATCGGTGTTCCGAAGACGATCTTCGAAATGGACGAGGATACGCAGGTGCTGATCCTGGAGCTTGGTCTGGATCGCGCGGGGGACATCCGTCGTCTCGCGGAGATCGCGCGACCGGACATCGCGGCGATTACAAACATCGGCGTATCCCATCGCGGAAACTTCGACAGCGATGAAGGAATCTTCTTTGCGAAGATGGAAATCGCAGAATTTCTCGGATCTGAAAATGTTTTAATCATAAACGGAGACGACGAAAAGCTCATGCGTGTGAAAAAAATATCAAAGAACGCCTATCGCGTGCTGCGTGCGGGAATGGGCGTGGACTGTGATTTTCGGCTTGAGAATCTTCGGCATGAGCATCCGCGGTCCGCTGAAGACAAAACCACCGGCATCGCATTTCGCATTGCACACGGATCGGAGTCGGCGGAGTTCAGTCTGAACATGCCGGGATTGCACGGTGGCATTGCCGCGGCGCTTGCTGCGGCGGCGCTCTCGGAAATCAAAATCGGACTGCAGGCATTTTCCGAATCACTCGCCTCTTATCGGCCGACCGCACGAAGGCTCTTCATCCGGGAGAACGGCGGTGTTACGATCCTTGATGACACATACAATGCAAGTCCCGATTCTATGCGAAGCGGACTTGAGGCGCTGATGTCCCTAAACGGAAAAAGAAAGATCGCCGTACTCGGCGCGATGAACGATCTCGGCGCGGATTCCCCGAAGATGCATCGGTATGTCGGAAAGATTGTATCGCAGCTTGGCGTAGATGTTCTCGTGACCGTAGGGGAAAAGGCGGCCGACATTGCAAAGGGTGCTGCCGAAGTGGGGCGCTGTCCCATATGCATGCACTTTGATTCACCCGCTGCCGCAGCGGAAGCGCTTGAACCGATGATGTTGGACGGGGATGTTTATTTTGTGAAAGGCTCGAATGCAACGAAGATGAATTTGGTGGCGGATGCGTTGGCAGAAGCGGAGCGGGTGCTATGATCGAGTCCGGATTGACCCTGACAATGAATATGCTCCTGAGTCTCCTTTCGGCGCTGCTTGTAACAGCGCTGATTACCTGGCGGCTGATTCCGTTTTTGAAAAGGCAGAAGACGACACAGGTGATCTACGACGAAGCGCCCGAAAGACACAAACAGAAAAGCGGTACGCCGACGATGGGCGGAATCGCCATCATCTGCGGCATCCTGATCGGTTGCCTCGTCGCGATGCTTTTGGTTCGGTTTTCCGCAAACATGGGGATCACGCTGCTCGTTACCGTCGTGTTTGGTCTCGTCGGCTTTCTGGATGACTATACGAAGATCAACAAGAAGCGCAATCTCGGTCTCACAGCAAAACAGAAGATCGCACTGCAGTTGGTGGTCTCTCTGTTTGTCGCGCTCTACTATGTCTATGTCGCAGATCTGGGAACGGAAATTTTAATTCCCTTCCTGTGGAAGCGCATCGATATCGGTCTGTTCATCATTCCGTACATCATGTTCGTCATGATCGCAATGGTGAACAGCGTAAACCTGACGGACGGTCTCGACGGGCTCGCCGGCGGCGTGAGCACGATGTTGGCGCTTTTCTTTCCGGCGATCACGATACTTGGCATGAATCTCGGCTATGGGATCCTCACCGGCACCGAGACCGGAAGCGAACTCATGAACGTCATGCTCGATGCCATGTTCTTCGCGGCGCTGGCAGGCGCTTGTCTGGGGTTTCTGATTTTCAACAGGCATCCGGCGAAGATCTTCATGGGGGATACCGGTTCGTTGGCGATCGGCGGTGGGATTTCCGTGGCGGCGATCTTCGTCCACATGGAACTGTTTCTGCCGATCGTCGGGCTCATTTTTGTGCTGGAGGCGCTTTCTGATATAATACAGGTGTCGAGTTACAGACTTCGGCACGGAAAACGCGTCTTTAAAATGGCACCGCTTCATCATCACTTTGAACTATCCGGATGGTCTGAGAAAAAGGTTGTCACTGTGTTTGTCGGTGTGACATTATTCTGCGCTGCATTGTCTGTCGCAACGATTATGATACAGTCCGCATTTGCGTAAACAGGAAGAGAAAGATGACGGGAATTAACAACAACAGATTCGGAAAGTATCGCGGAAAGAAGGTTCTGATCGTCGGTATGGGGCGATCGGGAAAAGCCGCGCTTAATGTGATGTCGATGGCCGATGCGGAGATCTCGGTATACGATGCCAGAGATGTCGAATGGGACGAACCGGCATTGCAGCAAAAGATCGCAGACCTCGGCGTGACCACCTTCTTTAACGGGATCCCGGTGCCGGATCGTGCATGGGATTTTGTCATTCTGAGTCCCGGGGTAAACCCTGCGCAGGCGTTCATCGATAAAGCGCTGTCGCACGGCGCGACGCTTACCGGAGATCTGGAGCTGGCGTATGAACTCGGGTCGGGAAAATTTATCGGGATCACGGGCACGAACGGCAAGACGACCACGACCACGCTTACGGGCGAGATCTTCAAAAATGCCGGTGTGGATAGCATCGTGACGGGCAATATCGGAAAACCGACGGTCACCGCGGCGCTGAGCGCAAGGGCGGATACCGTTCTGATCACGGAAATCAGCAGTTTTCAGCTTGAGACCGCGAGGACCTTTCGACCGAAGATCTCAGCGATGCTAAACCTGACGCCGGACCATCTGGATCGACACGGGACGATGGAAAATTACGCTGCCGCAAAAGCGAAGATTTTTGAAAATCAGGAAGCGGATGACGTCTTTGTCTACAATTTCGACGACAAAGCCGTACACGCAATGGCTGAAAGTTGCAGCGCGGAACTGTTTCCGTTCAGTCGCAAAGAGCAGCTTGCAAAAGGTGCGTTTGTGCGGGACGGCAGGATCGTGCTGTCAGGCGGCGGTGCGGATGCTGTGATCGATTTAATCGCAGCGGACGCGCTTCGGATTCCCGGCATGCACAATCTCGAAAATGCGCTTGCTGCCGCTGCGATTGCCTACAAAGCGGGCATCGATCCGGCGGTCATTGCGCAAACGCTGAAAGCATTTCGGGGCGTGGCGCACCGGATGGAACTTTGCGGGCATATCGATGATGTCCGGTATGTGAACGATTCAAAAGGCACCAATCCGGACGCGGCAATCAAAGCGCTCGAAGCGGTGGATACGGACATTGTGCTCATCGCGGGCGGCTATGACAAGCACACGGATTTTCGTGAATTTATTAACGCTTTTGACGGCAAGGTGAAGCATCTCATTTTACTCGGAGAGACTGCAAAGCAGATCCGGGATGCAGCGGAATCGGTAGGCTTCACGGAGATATCAGACTGTGGCGATCTCAGTGAATGTGTCATCTTGGCACACGAAATCGCATCGCCCGGCGATACCGTTTTGCTGTCCCCCGCATGTGCAAGCTGGGATATGTATGCAAACTTTGAGGAGCGCGGTGAACACTTTAAACAGTGTGTCGCAGACCTGCCGCGTGCGAGGAACGGAAGATGAAAGCAAAGAGCAGAGGCGACTTCATTCTTTTCTTCGTGGTGCTGATTCTGATTGTGTTCGGCGCCGTAATGGTTTTCAGCGCGAGCTATTATGAGACGATCGCGTTGGGCGGAAATCCGTTTTCCTATCTCGTCCGCGTCAGCGCGTGGGCGGCGGCCGGTCTGGTGCTCATGTTTGCGTTGACGTTCGTGCCTTATCGGATTTACTATGCGATGGCGCCGGTCATGTTGTTGGTCGGCATTGCACTGCTATGCCTGCTTTTCACACCGCTCGGCACGGAGATCAACAGCGCGCGCAGGTGGATACAGATCGGTCCCGTTACGATCATGCCGGGTGAGATTGCGAAGATCACAGCGATTTGGTTTGTCGCTTATTTCTATACGAAAAACAAGGCGATGACGCGTTCGCTGCGCCGAGGCTTTATGCCGATCCTGATTCTTACGTTGATCTACTTTGTTCTGATCTATAAGGAACCGAATCTTTCAACAGCGTTAATCCTCGTCGGCATTATCTTCTCGATGATCTTTCTGGCCGGCGGTAATTTGGCGCATATCGGCTCGACGCTCATCGCGGGCGGTGTCGGAATCGTCTTTCTGTTGGTGTCGGGCGCAAACGAGGAACATACGAAAAGGTTTACAGGCTTCCTACATCCGTTCGAGGATGCACAAGGAGAATTTTATCAGACCGTTCAGGGTCTGCTCGCCCTCGGTTCGGGAGGTGTTTACGGCGTCGGTCCCGGAAACGGGATTCAAAAGGCGCTCTATCTGCCGTTCGCCCAGAACGATTTCATCTTTGCGGTGATCGGAGAAGAACTCGGCTTTCTCGGCTGCAGCGCCTTGCTGCTTGTCTATTTGATTTTGATCTGGCGGTGCGTCCAGATCGCGATGAACGCTCCCGATCGGTTCGCGATGCTCGTCGCTTCGGGCATTACGGTCATGCTCGCCCTGCAGGTGATTCTGAACGTCGCTGTCGTCACGGCGCTCATGCCGCC
>JAISKP010000167.1 GCA_031260885.1 Eubacteriales Family XIII. Incertae Sedis bacterium | reverse complement strand
CCGCAGAAGGCGCAAACCCGGTCGGCGTGCCGTGGGAGTCTTTCGGCGTGGATACGACGCTGCTCATTCCGGGCGGCGAAACGCTCGTTCTCCAGAAGACAAACGGCGAGACCGTACCGTTCTTGGCCGAATCCTTTGAGTCGGATCTCGACAAACTGGAAATCCGCTTCAAGCTTCGTGAAGGCGTCAAGTTCCACGACGGCTCCGATTTCAATGCAGAGGCGGCGGTTTGGAATCTGCAGCAATCGATCGAACACGGCGGCAATCTGTCAACGAAAATCACCGGCGTTGAAGTTCGCGGCGAATATGAATTGGCGCTCTTGCTGAGCGATTTCCAGTTCAGCGTGTTTGCAGAACTCGCTTCGCGCGCGAATGCGATGATTTCCAAAGAATCATTCGAGAAGAACGGTCTCGAATGGGCGCGGGACAACATGGTCGGTACCGGTCCGTTCAAGATGAAAGAGTATATCCAGGGCAGCCACCTCACGTTTGAGAAAAACGAGAATTACTGGCAGGAAGGCAAACCCTATCTGGATGGAATGGAATACCAGTTCATTCGCGACGTCATGACGCAGAACGTTGCGCTGCAGGGTGAAGGCGCCGAGAGCATCGACTTGCTCAACACGACAAACGGCGAGCAGATCCAACAGTTCAGCGGAATGGGTTACAATGTCAGCAAAATGCTGATCGGCCCGATTTCCCTTACGCCGAATAGCCTTGATGCAAACTCACCGTTTGCCAATGAGGACATTCGCAAAGCGGTTTCTTTCGCACTTGACCGTGACAGCATCGTCGCTGCGCGCGGGTTTGGCGTGCTGGAGCCGGCGACGCAGTTCGTCGGATCTGCCTGGAGCGCTCACCTTGACGATTCTTACAATTTGTCGTATGACTTGGCGAAGGCGAAGGAACTCATGGCATCGGGCGGTTATCCGGATGGTTTCACAACGACGCTTTACGCGCAGCCCGGCCTTGCGGACAAAGACGCGGTTGTTGCGATCCAGTCACAGCTTGCCGCCATCGGGATCACCGCGCAGGTCGAATTCCCGGATTCGGGCGGCTACTCCGCGTACCGCTCCAACGGATGGGATGGATTGCTGGTTCAGCATACTCGTAATCTGCCGTATATCGCCAGCACATTCAACTTCTATTTTGGTGATACCGTCAAACTGTTGTCTCATCTCTGGTGGCCTTCCGACATGGAACCGATCATTCAGGAAGCGTTTACAAAAGAAGACAACACGGCACAAACGCAGGCGCTGCACAAAATCGTACTGGAGCAGCAGCTCGTCGTCCCGGTGTACTATCTGTACGACTCTTGGGTGAGCAAGCCGAATATCAACGGCGGCGGTTTTTCCGAGTGGGGTTCAAGTACACAGTTTATCCCGGAAGATGTGTGGATTTCCTAATCGCGCATTTGACTTACGGATGACGTTTTAACAAGGAGGCGTCGTGTTGCAAGATTGCAGGAACGGATCTTGTGCGGGGCGCCTCCTTTCGGTTCAGACGCCGTATTTATCAGGTTTGAGCATCGAATTGTGCTAGCGTAAGGAGATCAAAATTATGATCAATTATATTATCCAGCGCGTCGTGCATGCCGTGATCATCATTGTGCTTGTCAGCCTTGCCGTGTTTCTGCTCATTCGGATGTTGCCCGGCGACCCGATCGAGATCATTGTATCGCAGAACACACTCGCCTCGTATGGCCCCGAGTACTACGATCAGCTGGCGCACGAGTACGGGCTGGATCGACCGGTAATGATTCAGTTTGTAGATTGGTTCGGCAATATCATACGAGGTGAATTCGGCAACTCGATCCTGCACAATTTCAACATTGGCGAGCAGATCAAGGACCGGTTGACCGTCACACTTTTGCTGGGACTCACGGCGTTTGTCATTAGCTTTATCGTCGGTCCCTTGTTGGGCATTATCAGCGCCATACGGCGGGGCACCTGGATCGATAACCTCGTAACCGTAGTCGCCAATATCGGCATCACCGCACCGACATTCTGGATCGGTATTTTGCTGATTTATTTCGTCGGACTGAAAGCGGGGCTTCTTCCCCTGTATGGCTATACGCTGCCATGGACGGACTTAGGACTCAGTATCCGGCAGAGCATCATGCCCATTATTGTCATCGCGCTCAGTCCGATCGCTTCCTCGGCGCGTCAGATGCGCTCGAGCGTCCTTGAGGTCCTGAACGAAGATTATGTGCGCACTGCCTGGGCGAAGGGCTTGAAAGAAAAAGCCGTTATCTATAAGCATGTGATGAAAAATTCATTGATGCCGGTCATCACGCTGCAGGGAACGATGCTGCGGCAGATCATCGGCGGTCAAGTCGTTGTAGAAACCGTTTTCGTGATTCCCGGTCTGGGTAAAATGATGGTAGACGCTTTTCTTTCGAACGACTACCCTGTTGTTCAAGCGGTAACCCTCGTCATGACGATCGTGGTTGTCATTTCCAGTTTGGTCGTCGATTTCTTGTATGGCTGGATCGACCCGCGCATACAATACGAATAGGAGGGGAATGAGGATGGATATTGATATTGCAAATAAAGACGATTTCGAGTTGCTGGAAGAAGAGCTCCTGCCTCCTGTTAATGAGGTAAAGCGTTTTATCCGGGTGTTTTTCAGACGAAAAATCGTTGTGGTCGGGTTCATTCTTGTCATCATATTTTTGTTCATCGCGGCGTTTGCGGGACTAATATCCCCTTATGACCCATACGAACAGGATTTATATAATGTGTTGTCGGATCCGGGCGGAGCGCATCTGTTGGGTACGGACGCGCTTGGCCGCGATTTGTTCAGCCGGCTCATCTACGGCACGCGTACCGCGCTTGCGGTCGGGGCCAGCACGGCTTTGGTGGCGGCGGCCATCGGGACGGTCATCGGTCTGATCGCCGGCTTTGCCGAAGGGCCGGCACAGACGATCATCATGCGCCTGACGGATGCGATGATGGCCATCCCTTCGCTGATCCTTCAAATCATCATCGCCAGCATCCTGAAGGCGGGCGTTCCGGGCGTCGTATTCGCCGTGGCGATTTCCCTGGTACCCGGTTTTATCCGGCTGACAAACGGACAGGTGCTTTCCCTGAAACAGAATGATTACGTGCTCGCTGCGCGGAGCATGGGATCTTCCAGGATCCGCATTGCGATTTTTCATATTCTCCCCAATTGTCTCTCCCCCCTGATCGTGCAGATCACGATGATGATGGGGATCGCCATTCTGGCGGAAGCGAGCCTGAGTTTTCTCGGGATGGGCATCTTGCCGCCGACTGCGGCCTGGGGGAGCATGGCTTATGACGGATACCGGTACCTGACGACCCAGCCGCTCCTGTCGATCGCGCCGGGCTTGGCGATCATGTTTCTGGTGTTTTCCTTCAGCATGATCGGAGACGGCTTGCGTGACGCGCTGGATCCGAAATTGCGCGGCACCACGAGCTAAGGAGGTGGAATAATGGGAAGACTCTTAACCGTTACCGGTCTTAGCACGGAATTCAGAACAGAACGAGGCGTCGTAAAGGCAGTCGACAATGTGTCCTACCATGTGGACGAGAGCGAGATCATCGGGCTTGTCGGCGAATCCGGCTGCGGAAAATCCGTTAGCCAGCTGTCCATTATGAGACTGATCCCGGATCCGCCCGGGCGCGTTGTGGCGGGAACCGCAGTGTTTGACGGTGTTGATTTGTTACAATTCAAACGGGATAGCAGCGAAATATGCGAGATACGGGGCAACAAGATGTCGATGGTATTTCAGGAACCCATGACCTCCCTCAATCCTGCGATGACCATTGGTCGTCAAATGGCTGAGGTCATGTTGGTGCACATGAACATCGATAAAAATGAAGCCCGGGAACGTGCCGAAAACATGCTGATGCAAGTCGGCATTCCCGATCCGGGAAAACGGCTTGACGACTATCCGCATCAGTTGTCCGGCGGGATGCGCCAGCGGGTCATGGTGGGCATGTCCATGCTTTGCGATCCGAAAATGATCATCGCGGACGAGGCCACGACCGCGCTTGACGCGACGATCCAGGCACAGCTTTTGGAATTGATGTATGAGATGGTCAACAAGTATCATACCGCGCTGATCATGGTCACGCACAATCTCGGAATCGTGGCACGATACGCACATCGCATCAATGTCATGTATGCCGGCCGGATCATCGAATCCGGGACCGTGAAAGCGATCTGGGCGAATCCCATGCACCCCTACACGGAAGGACTCCTGAGCTGCGTTCCGAAGCTTGGGGAAAAGCTGTTGTCCATCAAGGGAATGCCGCCTTCGCTGATCAACAGACCGCCAACCTGTGCATTTTTGTCCCGGTGCCGATACCGGAACAGTGGTTGCTTTAGCGAGCCGGCGCGGGAACTCACGCACGTGGAGGGGCAGCATTCCACGGCCTGTAACAGAAGATTGGAGGCTGCGGGATTATGAATAGCGTGGATGTAGAAAACCTGAAAATGTATTTCCCGGTCCGCAGGGGTCTTTTACACCGCCATGTTGCCGACGTCAAGGCGCTGGACAACG
>JAISKP010000162.1 GCA_031260885.1 Eubacteriales Family XIII. Incertae Sedis bacterium | reverse complement strand
CTGTCCTGAGCGATGTGAAAAAAGTCTTCAGGATCACCGCACATTCTTCCTTTAAGATACCCGTCTCGTAGACCAGTGTGTGATTCAGCTCTTTTGAAGTCAGAATATCCTTCACACTGCCGGCCGCACCGCTTTTGGGACTGTCCGTTCCCGCGTATACGGCATCGAGCCTTGCCAGCACACAGGCACCGGCGCACATGGCACAGGGTTCCACCGTCACATAGAGGCTGCACCCCGTGAGACGCGAACCGCCCAGATGCTTCGCCGCATCTCTGATTGCGATCATTTCGGCGTGCATCGTGGGGTCGCGATCGACCTCCGTCCTGTTATAGCCTCTGCCGATGACCTCACCGTCTTTCACGATAACGGCACCGATCGGGACGTCACCGAGCGCCGCCGCGCGCGCGGCCTCGGAAATAGCTTCCTTCATAAAGGACTCATGAATGATTCTATCCCTCGTTGACATAGCATTTAATAATACCACAGTTCCGCCTGCAAATTCAAGAAAAATGCGCGGTGTATTGACGGACATCAATCAGTATACTATTGTTTTACTTAGATTCCGTTTACACTGCATTTAAATTCTGTTTCACTTACAATGTTAAAGTAAAATTATACGATTACGATCAACAACGAATTGCCCCGTTTCGAAAGAGGACGCCATGCGCAAAGTATCAAGTTTTATCAAAGGTCACAAGAAGATCGTCATTGCACTCGCGGTGGTCGTCGTGATCATCATCGCTGTCAGCGTGCTTTCCGCGCTGGGTCGCAGCGCCCTTCAAAGTCTGACCCAAGAGGTCAGCGTACAGGAACTGACCATAATGGACATCGAACAGATCGTCACGGCGACCGGAACGGTGAAAGGCATAGACAGTCGATCGGTGAGCGTGCCACAGACAAACGCGAGCAAGATTGTTTCCGTCAATGTTGTCGTCGGGCAGATCGTCGAACAAGGCGAGATCCTCTGTGTGCTCGACACCAAAACGCTCGATCAGAATATCGCCGCCACCCAAAAGAGCATCGAGACCGCAAATTTACAAAAAGGCGAGAACGTCGTACAGGCACAACGCAGACTGGATGCCGCAAGAAATCAGTACAGCTATGATGAAAACCGTCTGAACGCAGAGATTCAAAAAGCGAAGATCGCACTGGATGCTGCAAATGACCTCACAACCCCGCCCGCGATCCTTCCCGGCGTTCCGACGCCGCAGGCAGCATACGATACGGCGGTGCAGACCAGAGATGCCACATTGCGCGCCGACAACACGGCGATTCAGAACGCATCGGACGCGTTGACCTCTCAGCAGATCACGGACACGACGTCGCAGCTGCAAAACCAGCTGAACACTTATCTGCAGCAAAAAGCTGATGCAATCATCAAAGCCCCCATTGGCGGTACGGTAACGACGGTAAACGCAAAGCCGGACAGTTACCCCGGCATGGAAGGTCCGTTGTTCGTTATTGAAAATCTTTATCAGCTCGAGGTGACCGCCCTCGTTCCGGAATTTGACGCATCTCTGCTCAGAACCGGTCTCGGCGTCCATATCAAAACGGATGCCATTCAGAATGCGGAGTGGCTCGGTCTGATCAAAAGCATTTCTCCTGTGGCCACAGACAGCAGCGGCAATTTCACCGTTACGATCTCCGTGACGTCTGCCATCGAAGCGCTGAAGAGCGGCATGTCCGCGAAGCTGAACATCGTTACAGACAGCAGAAAAGGCGTATTTGCCGTGCCTTATGGTGCGCTCGGGGAGACCGCAGACGGTAAATCGGTCATCTACGTGCCGGATACCCTCGCTGCGGCAGGCGGAAAACCCGGTCAAACGGAAACGATACGCCGAGAAATCCCGGTCGAGTTGGGTCTTGAAACGGATTATTACGTGGAGATCTCGGGACCGGCGTTGAAAGAAGGACTTCTCTACCTCACCGATCCGGAAGGTCTGACAACCGATTCCCCGTTCATCCTCCCTGCTGAGATGAGCGCCACCTACGGCTTGGAATAATCGGAGAATCCCGTGAAAACAATTATAGATATGCAGGAGATCACAAAGAGTTACTTCATCGGTCACCCGAATGAATTCAAGGCGCTGAATGACGTGAACATCCGGATCGGCGAGGGCGAATTCGTCGCGGTCATCGGAGAATCCGGATCGGGTAAAAGCACGCTCATGAACATCATGGGCGCGCTCGACCGTCCGACCGAAGGAAAATACTATTTAGACGGCATCGATGTGGGACAGGAAAAAGACCACGCGCTTTCCGGCATACGGAACAGAAAGATCGGCTTCGTATTTCAGACCTTCAATCTGATTCCCCGTATGAGTGCCCTGCGCAACGTCGAACTGCCGATGGCCTATGCAAGAGTCCCCGGACGCAGGCGCGCCGAACGCGCGCGGCAACTCCTTGAGATCGTCGGGATGAAGGATCGCATGTCCCATCAGCCGAACGAGCTTTCCGGCGGCCAGAAGCAGCGCGTCGCAATCGCACGGGCTATGGCAAACAATCCCGCCATCATCCTCGCCGACGAACCTACGGGCGCACTGGATTCGACGACCGGTCACCTCGTCATGGACATCTTTCACAAGCTGCATGAAGAAGAAGGGAAGACCATCATTCTGATCACACACAGCCGTGAACTCGCCGGAGAAACGGAGCGGATCATCACGTTGCGGGACGGCGCGGTCATCGCGGAGCTGGCAGGCAGCGGAAAGCAGGGTCGAACCGCATGAACTTGGTTGAAAATGTACGCCTGGCCTTTGCCAGTCTCTTTGCAAATAAGATGCGTGCCATCCTCACGATGCTCGGCATCATCATCGGCATCGGTTCCGTCATCGGCATCATGACCATGGGCGATTCGCTCTCCGGTTACATGAGCAGCACGATGCAGGACATGGGCACAAACAATGTAACAATATCGATCCAAGAACGAACAGAAAATGATCGGCGTGCCGGTGCCGGAAATCGGGAGATGCAGATGTCGCAGCAGATGCTCGCTCAGATGATGGGCGGTCAGACGACCCTGACGGAGAAAGATCTGATCACCGAAGCCATGCTCGCAAATGTCCGTGAAAAATTTAACGATATCATCGACTTTATCAGCGTTTCAAATTCGGTGGGTTCCGGTTCGACGACCGATGGCAGAAAGTATGCAAACCTGTCGCTCATGGGTGTGAGCGTGGATTATGTAGAGGCAAACAACATCGACATGAAGGCGGGACAGTTTATCGGTGAGCGAGACATCAGCGGCAGTAAGAAGGTCGCCGTCGTCTCGGACAAACTCGTAGAAAAGATGTTCGGGCAGGCGGATCCACTCGGAAAACAGATCTTTCTGAGCACGGATACCCATTCCGGGACTTACACGATCGTCGGCGTGTATTGGTATTCACAGGACATGATGAGCATCTCCATATCCTCGGACAACAACCTTTCGACAAACGTCTATATCCCGCTCTCCACCGCCAATAAAATCACGGGAAGCGATGGCAGCCAGAGCGTGACCATCGTCACCAAGGCAGGCAGTGATTCCGCGGCGTTTGCCGACGATGTAGCAAATTATTTCAACGACATCTTTTATGTGCGCAATCAGGATTTCCGCATCAGCGCGTTCAGCATGGAGAGCATGCTCGAGTCGATGACGGAGATGCTCGCCACACTTCAGATCGCGATCTCCGCCATCGCTGCAATTTCACTGCTCGTCGGCGGCATCGGCGTCATGAACATCATGCTCGTGTCGATCACGGAACGCACGCGAGAGATCGGAACGAGAAAGGCGCTCGGTGCCACGAATGGCGAGATCCGTACGCAGTTCATCATCGAGGCGGTGATCATCTGCCTCGTCGGCGGTCTCATCGGCATTGCCGCGGGGATCGGACTCGGTGCAATCGGCGCATCACTGCTCGGTTTCCCTGCGCACGCATCTGTGTTTGCCATTCTGCTTGCAAGCGGATTTTCAACGGTCATCGGGCTCTTCTTCGGCTACTATCCGGCGAACAAGGCTGCGAAGATGGATCCGATCGACGCCTTGCGTTACGAATAAATGTAGGGTAAACTTATACGATAGATATTTTCAGTCAATGGGGAGAGGGATATGAAAAAGATGCGTTTTATTTCAATCGCTGTAATCGCGCTCATGCTCGCGCTGACCTTTGCAGCCTGCGGCGACGGTAATTCCGATAACACAAGCAACTCAAGCGATGGAAACACTGCGAACGGCGGCAGCACATCGGGAGAAGACGAATTCCGCGTAGGGCTGGAATGCAACTACGCACCTTTCAACTGGACGCAGACCGATGAGACGGAGGGCGTCGTGCCCATCTCCTCCGGCGGCTATGCGGGCGGTTATGACGTCGAAATTGCAAAGATCATTGCGGATGGTCTCGGAAAGAAGCTCGTGATCGTCAAGACCGAATGGGACGGGCTCATTCCTTCCCTCCAGTCAAACACGATCGACGCCGTCATCGCGGGAATGTCCCCGACCGCCGAACGTCAGGAGTCCGTCAACTTCTCGGAACCTTACTATGAATCAACACTTGTCGTCGTCGTACGGAAAGACGGTGCTTTCGCATCCGCAAAAACCTTGGCGGATTTTGACGGTGCAAAGATTACGGGTCAGCTGAACACGTTTCACTATACGGTCATCGATCAAATCCCCGGTGCCAAAAAACTCACGGCAATGGAGACTTTCCCGGCTATGATCGTTGCGCTTCAGTCCGGCAGCATCGACGGCTACGTTTCAGAACTTCCCGGTGCCGTGTCCGCGCAGGCATCAAACCCTGACCTTACCTATATCGAATTTTCCGCCGCAGATGGCTTTAAAGCTTCTCCCGAGGATACAGCGATCGCCGTTGCACTCAGAAAAGGTGAGGATGGAACGCTCGCCCGGGTCAACGAAATTCTGAACAAAATATCCAAGGAACAGCGCGAAGCGCTCATGAACAACGCGGTTGCAACACAGCCGATCGTCTCTGAGTAACAAGCGCATTTCTGGAAAGAATCAATAATGGAGCGCTCCTTTTTCGATTGGATATTGCTATACATTGATAAGTATGGTGAACTTTTCCTTCAGGGAACAGGCATCACCTTGTTGCTTGCGGTCGTCGGCACGGTGGCGGGCGGTGTGATCGGTCTGCTTGTCGCCATCGTCCGGGAAATCCATATCGAAAAAAATGACATCCTCCTCAAGAAAATTGTGGTGCGCGTTGCTCGGGTCATCCTGGGTATCTACATCGAAGTTTTCCGTGCCACACCCATGATTGTACAGGGAATGGTCGTGTTTTACGGACTTGCATTCGGCGGCATCCATCTCTCGCCGCTTGCCGCAGGGCTCGGCGTCATTTCGATCAATACCGGCGCTTATATCTCCGAGATCATGCGCGGCGGCATCATTTCCGTCGACAAAGGGCAAACGGAAGGTGCGCTCTCCATCGGGATGACCCATTGGCAGACGATGCTCAGCATCGTATTGCCGCAAGCGATCCGCAATTCTCTGCCTGCAATCGGCAACGAATTCATCATCAACATCAAGGACAGTGCGGTGCTGTCGGTGATCGGTGTTGCAGAGCTGTTCTTCCAATCGAAATCGGCGGCAGGAACGTATCTGCAGTATTTTCCGGCGATGGTGATCACCTGTGTGATCTACCTGATCCTAACGGTCATCATCTCCAGAGTGCTTCGGTATATCGAAAAGCGGATGGATGGACCGAAGAACTACAAGGTCGACGAGAAGAGTGAATTGGAATACGTATTGCTGCATTAAGCATGCCGCTCAACAATGGAAACGGAAAAGTCAATGCCTGAGAATCCGGCAAAACATACAATAGAAGTCAATCATCTCGAGAAATCGTTCGGCGATCATACGGTGCTCCGTGATATTCATTTTTCGATCGACAAAGGTGAGGTCATCTGCATCATCGGCTCCAGCGGTTCCGGAAAAACGACACTGCTGCGCTGCATCAATTTGCTTGAAACGCCTACGGGCGGTGAGATCCTGTTTCACGGTGATAATATTCTGCAGGGACGTGTGCCCCTTTCCGATTTTCGGGCCAAGGTCGGCATGGTCTTTCAGCTTTTCAATCTGTTCAACAATATGACCATTTTGGAGAACTGCATCATCGGTCAGGTCAAGGTACTCAACAGAAAGCGCACGGAAGCAGAGCAAAACGCCCGTCTTTACCTCCAAAAAGTCGGCATGTTGCCCTATGCGGCGGCAAAGCCCGCGCAGCTCTCCGGCGGACAGAAACAGCGTGCAGCGATCGCCCGTGCGCTCGCGATGGAGCCGGAAGTACTGCTCTTTGACGAGCCGACGTCGGCGCTCGATCCAGAGATGGTCGGTGAAGTGCTGACCGTCATGAAGGATCTCGCGCGGTCAGGCATCACGATGGCTGTCGTTACACACGAGATGGGCTTTGCACGCGAAGTGTCGACCCGTACGATCTTCATGGATCAGGGCGTCATCGTAGAGGAAGGCGCACCCGATCTTATTTTTAACAATCCGACACAGGAGAGAACGCGGGAATTTTTGTCCCGCATCCTGAATGCTTGATATTTCATTCTGCCATAGGGGAACCAATGATCAGCATCGATGAAATGCAGGATATGCTTGACGAACTCGCGGAAGAACTTCCGTCTGTTTTTTATGAGGAGCTCAATGGCGGCATTCTGCTGCTTCCGCAGATGAAGCTGAGCGAATATGCGCGATCGCATGATCTGTACATCCTGGGTGAATATGTGAGAGATCGTGTGATGGGACGTTATATCGTGATCTACTACGGTAGTTTTGAACGCGTATACGGACATCTGCGGGAAGACGCATTCAAAGACGAACTTCGGAAGACGCTTCGACATGAATTCAGACATCATCTGGAATATCTGGCCGGCGAAGACGATCTTGAGAAAGAGGATGATCGGGATCTGCGCGACTATCTGAAAGACTGAATGAGTTACCGTAATCAAAGTTGCGATTTTTTTGATTTTCTTCCGATTTCTTTCTGTAACATTATTGTAAACTAAATTCAATTCATATATACTGATCATACTTGAGGTAAAGAGGATTGCTTGAACCCGGTTCGGGCAATCCTCTCTACCTCAATCCGAAAGTATAGGGGACTCAAATTTTAAATGAATGATCGGGAGCTTCGCATGGAATCAGAAATTCTTCTGTTCGTTGATTATATTAAAACGAAAAAGAAAATGGCGGCGAATTCTGTCACGGCGTATATGCGTGATCTGAACGAATTCTCGGTATTTCTTGCCGAAAAAAATGTCGCAGGATTGAAAGAGGCTACTGAAGCCGACCTTGCGGCATATCTGCTCGGTCTCAAGCGTGAGGATAAAACCGGCGCCACCGTAAACCGAAAGCTTTCCGCCATTCGGGCCTTTTACAAATACATGAATACCGGCGGCTATATGCAGACAAATCCCGCGGCCGAGATCAAATCACCGAAAATCGCCCGCAAGGACATCGAATTTTTGACTTTGGAAGAAATCGATCAGCTCATTACAAAACCGGATCAGTCTCCGAAGGGCGTGCGGGATACCGCCATTCTCGAAGCACTTTACGCGACCGGTCTCAGAGTCAGTGAACTCGTGGAGATGAATGTGGAAGATATCAATCTGCGCATGGGGTTTGTCAGCTGCAGCGGGGAACACGGAAAGGCTCGGATTATCCCGCTCGGTCGTCCGGCACGTGCTGCGCTCGAAACCTATATTTACGAAGGTCGGTCAAAGCTCCTGCGCGACAAATCCGATCATGAGAAGGCTTTGTTTTTGAATTACTACGGCGAACGGCTTACGCGGCAGGCGCTTTGGAAAATTCTCAAGGGTTATGCGGAGGCGATCGGAATCGAAAAGAAGCTTACCCCCCAGACGATCCGGAACACCTTTGCCGTGCATATGCTGCAGAACGGGGCAGATCTGAAATCTTTGCAGGAACTGCTCGGACATGAGGATCTGGCTGCGACACAGATCTATCTCACCGTCTCAAAAAATAAAATTAAGGATGTGTATGATAAGACACACCCCCGCGCTTAAAAGCTTGTCTTTTTTGTGTAGATGCGGCTTATCCGCCCTTTAAAGTACATTCCTACCGCTGAACTTTTTTGATCGCGGCGGGAATCGCCTCCGTGATGTCTCCTGCGATCAGCCCGTATTCGCCCTTTTCCTGTTTGGCGAGATCTCCTGCCAATCCGTGAATATAGACGCCTGCTTTGGCGACGTTTGCCGGCGATAGACCCTGACCTGCAAGCGCAGTGACCACGCCTGTCAGGACGTCTCCACTCCCTGCCGTAGCCATGCCCGGATTTCCGGTCGGGTTTTCAAAGACGCTTCCGGTCGGAAGCGCGACGATCGTCCCATGGCCTTTTAGAATTGCCACTGCATCGAAACGGGCGGCAAGTTCCTTTGCCGTGCCCTCTCGGTTCCGTTGTACGCTGCCGACGTCCGCCGCGAGCAGTCTTGCAGCTTCGCCTTCGTGCGGGGTCAGGATCTTTGCTGACGTTGAATCGGAGAGCTTGAAACCTTCGTGTGCGATGATGTTGAGCGCATCCGCATCGAGAATCAGCGTGCCGGAATAGTTTGACAGCAGGTAGTCGACTGTTTCAATTGCTGCAGCATCTGTGCCCAGTCCGGGACCTACGGCGATTGCGTCATATGTGTCAAGGCTTTCGTTTGACAGACTCCGGGAAATGCAGGTGGCTTCGACGACCCCCACATGAATCACGGGAAACAGCGGTTCCTCTATCGATACGCGCACCAATCCGGCGCCGCTCCGAAGTGCGCTCCGCGCGCTCAGCACTGCGGCGCCTGCCATGCCGGGACTCCCGGCAACGATCAGAATCCTGCCGTAGGTACCTTTATGGGTGTTTCTTGCTCTGGGTCTGAGCAGCTGCTTGACTTGATTTTCCGTCAGGACTTCCATTCGGACTTCTCCTTTAAATTTCGGGGCTTCTCATTCCCTAATAGGCGATGTGGAAGATCGCAGCTGCCAGCGTGAAGTAGATCAGACACGAAAAAGTATCTGTCAGCGTCGAGATCAGCGGCGCAGCCATCAGCGCCGGATCTATTCCCACCTTTTTCGCCAACAGCGGGAGCATTCCGCCCAAGCACTTTGCGAGCACGATGACGAGCACCTGTGCCGCGCAGACGGTGATGCCTACGCTGATCTCCTGACCGTCTATAAACAGGATCTTCACCAGATTGATCAGGCTGAGACTCACACCGAGCAGAAAACTGATGCGCAGTTCTTTCCATAAAATTTTCAGTGCGTCTTTCGGTGCAAGTTCACCGACGGCAAGACCGCGAATGACGAGCGTTGAAGCTTGGCTGCCGCTGTTCCCGCCCGTGCCCATGAGCAGCGGAAGATAGATCGCAAGACTGGGAAGGCCGGCGAGCCGCTGAAGGCTCTGAAGGGTTTCAC
>JAISKP010000052.1 GCA_031260885.1 Eubacteriales Family XIII. Incertae Sedis bacterium | reverse complement strand
TCCCCGGTTGATTTTGACGAATTTCTGCGTATCCTTGCTGATAACGGGTGCGAGGTGTCAAGGCGCGGAAAACACATACGGTTTCGGGTCAACAGTCAGAAACAAGTTATAAGGATGGATACGCTTGGTGGCGAATATACCGAGGCGGCTGTCAGAAATTGCATCGCAGAGGGTGATACTTCACCCCGCCCGACGGCAAAGGGATATGAAAAATCCGATGTGAATATGCTGATCGACATAGAGGAAAAACTTAGGACCGGAAAAGGTGCAGGCTATGAGAAATGGGCGAAGACTTTCAATCTCAAACAGGCAGCGAAGACCCTAATATATTTGCAGGAACAGGGGCTTACAGATTATGTTTCTCTTGAAGAAAAGACGGCTGCGGCAGTAGGCAGATTTAATGCGCTCTCGGACAAAATAAAGGAACTTGAAAGCAAAATGACCGCCAACGCCGACCTTCAAAAACATATTATTAACTACGCAAAGACAAAAGCCGTCTATGCCGAATACCGCAAGGCCGGATACAGCAAAAAGTTCCGTGCAGAACACGAAACAGAGATACTATTACATCAAGCCTCCAAGGCGGCATTTGATAAACTTGCTGTGAAAAAACTGCCGTCCGTGTCTTCACTTCGGGCAGCCTATACACCGTTACTTGAAGAAAAGAAACGCATTTACAAAGATTATACCGCTGCCAAAAAAGAGATGCGCGACCTGCTCACAATCAAGGCCAATGCTGATAAACTTTTGGATATTGACAAGGTTGCCTACGCACAAGAAAAACTGTCGGAAGGCAGATAGAGCGAAGCGAGAAAAAGCGTCCGAAGGACGCGCAGTCCTCCCTCCGAAGGAGGGAGATCACCGGGGTCTGGGGCGGAGCCCCGGCAAGCGCAAATCGGTACTTTTGTACCGGTTTGCATTGCTTGCCATCTTGTTACATGAATGACTGTTGGAACACTAAGAGGCGACTGTTGGTCTTCCGACCGACCATCCTTGGCTCTCCTGCTGGATATGATATAGCCGGGCGAATAACCCGTCTTTTTCAAGCAACTCATTGCCAGTTCCTTCCTCTGTCAGTCGGCCTTCTTCAAGCACAATGATTTTGTCTGCATCCATGATCGTCCGAAGCCTGTGGGCGATTGTGATAACAGTGCGACCTTTCACAAGCGCTGATATTGCCTCTTGGATCAGGATTTCATTCTCCGGGTCGAGGGATGATGTGGCTTCATCCAGTAATACGATCGGGGCGTCTTTAAGCAAAGCGCGTGCAATCGAAATACGTTGACGTTCACCGCCGGAAAGTGTAGAGCCGTTTTCGCCGATCACGGTGTCGTAGCCATCGGGCAGATTGCGGATGAATTCATCGCAGCGCGCCGCCTGCGCTACCCGGAACACTTCTTCATCCGTAGCGCCTTCTTTTCCGATGCGGATGTTGTTCATAATCGTATCGTCAAAGAGAACGACGTCCTGAAATACAAAGCTCATGTAGTGCAGCAGGTGTTCCGGGTCGATGGTTTTAATATTCTTCCCGCCAATCAAAATTTCGCCCTCGTTCACATCCCAAAAGCGGGCAATCAGACGAGAGATCGTGCTCTTGCCGCTACCGGAAGGCCCGACAAGCGCCGTAACTGTATCCTGCGGGAGTTTCACGCTGACATCTTTGATCACATCGTCGGCGCCGTAAGAGAAGGTAACGTTCCGAAGCTCAATATTGCAATCAGGAAGTTGGGTGTGCTTGTCGCCCTCAAGAATGGGTTCCGTGCGTAGCGCCTGCATCCGTGCCGTGGACAGAAACAGATAAAACAGTTCCGGTAACAGCGTCAAAATGACGATGAGCGGCGCATAGATTTTTGCGCTAATAAGAACAAAGATCAGGAACGGAACAGCGGACAGACTCCCTGCTGTAAGCAGTCCGACGCCTACGAATACGACAAGACCGATTCCGACTTGCAGGAACATCATTCCAAGGGATATAAATATGCCCGTGAGACCTTCATACTTGATCGATTCATACATCATATCGCGCAGCGCACCGTCCAACGCTTTTGATTTCTCGCCGGAAAGGCCGAAGGCTTTCACGACCTTGATTCCGTCGAGGTATTCCTGCACCTGACCGGAAACGTTCATCTTCGCGAGGACGTGCCGCTTTCCGAACTTGCGCTGCAGGCCCTTGGAACTAAGTATCGTTAGGACGCTGAGCGGAAGTGCCGCGAACATAGCAATCGCCATACGCCAATCGTAGACGGCAAGCAGTGCGCAGGTAACGGTGGCGGTGATGATGTCGGCAACAAGGCCGGGCGCAACGTGACTCATGGTATGCTCGATATTCGTGCAGTCCCCCATCATGTTGGTCGTCAGTTCTGACAAATCCTTTTTATTGAAGAACGACAGCGGCAGACGGCGGATATGCTCTGCTACTTCAAGGCGTATGGTTTCTGATTCTGTGTAGGCGGTGGTGTATGTCTTTCGGTACTCGTTTTTATAGGCGATAAAGTAGACCGCTGCGGCCAAGATGCCGCCGCCGAGCACGAGCCATAGTTTGATCGTGTTCAGCGGATTGCCGGATACAATAGGATCTATGAGCGTCATCAGCGCTTGCAATATTACGATGAAAGGCAGGAGCAAAGAGAGGTTTGAAAGCACACATGAGATAATCGCTTTCTTGAAATCCGCCCATCCCTTTTCGGACAGGTTCATGATTTTTTTCAGTTTACGCATTGGCGGATGCCTCCTTCCCCGATATCGTCCATCGCATAGCGCCGGTATAACTTCCCCACATCTGACTGTAACGCCCACCGTTCGCTACAAGCGTTTCATGCGTTCCCGATTCGGCGACCTTCCCCTCGTCGATGACATAGATTTTGTCTGCGCCGCGCACGGTGGACAGGCGATGCGCGATGATGACGACCGTCTTGTCCTTCATCAGTTCCTCAAACGCCTTCTGAATCTTTTGTTCGTTTTCAGGATCGGTGAAGGCCGTCGCCTCATCCAGAACGATGATCGGTGCGTCTTTGAGAATGGCGCGCGCAATCACGAGCCGTTGGCGTTCGCCGCCGGACAGATGGACGTTTTTCGTGCCGATGGGCGTGTCGTAACCCTGCGAAAGTTTCTCGATGAACTCGTGGCACTGCGCCGCCTTTGCCGCGCGGATTACATCCTCCCTCGTCGCATTCTTATTGCCGATCAGCAAGTTGTCCAAAATACTCTGTTTGAACAGGAAGACGTCCTGAAATACAAAGCTAACGATGCTCATGAGATCGTCGCTTTTCATGTCCCTGACGTCAACGCCGCCGATTTTGATTGCCCCTTCCGCAACGTCGTAAAAGCGTGGGATCAGGTGGGCGAGCGTGGACTTGCCGCTGCCGGAAGGACCGACCAACGCCGTTACCTGTCCCTGTCCGGCTGTGAAAGACACATCCTGAATCGCGACCGCCTCGTCTTCGCCGTTATAGGTGAAGGTCACATTTTCAAACGAGACGTCGTAACGCTCCGGCGCTTTCGGTGCTGCGGGTTCCGGGAGCGGCGGGACGTCCAGTATCTTATCCATGCGCTCGATACCGTCCGCGATCTGCTTTCCCGTCTGTGAGACGTACATGAGTTTCGTGAATGCGGCGGGTAGCGCCATTGAAAAGATCAGGTAGAAGATCGCCGACAGCGCAAACCTTGTATAATCGCCTGCATGACCGGAGATTAAAATGATGACCGGAATCAGGAACAGGTAGACATTTTGTATAATCACCATAAATAGGGTCATGTAGTTTTCGCAAGCCATCGTGTAGCCAAGCACAAATTTCCCGTAGGTCTTGATGCTGTCGTAAAACCGGCGGAAGGAATACACGGTCTGGTTGAAGGCTTTCACCACGGACATCCCCCGGATGTATTCCACCGCCGAGTTGTTCATGTCTTCGAGGGAGTCCTGATAGTTTTTCAAAAATTCTTTTGAGCTTTCGTTTCGATAAACGAGCATCTGCACCAGATAAGAGAGGACGATGGGAACGAACGAGGCGACGCCAAGCCGCCAGTCGAACACGAACAGGATAACCAGTACGATCACGGGGGTTGCGAAGGAACCGACCAAATCGGGCAGTTGGTGTGCGATGAAACTCTCTAATTTTTCGATGTTTTCATCCACCACCTTGCGCAGTTTGCCGGTGGAATTCTCCGTATGAAAACCGAGGGGCAGGGACGCGATGTGCTGCGCGAAATTGAGTTTCAGCTTGTAAAGTGTCGTGAATGCCGCAATATGAGAACAGAGCAGCGAAAAGAAATTTAGCAGGATGGCAGCAATCGCACCGCCTGCCGCAAGCCATCCAAGCCGCATCATGTAGCCGGTATCAAGCGTAGAAAGATCACTGATGTGCGTCAGCAGACTTTCGATAATGAAATAGATTGCGATGAACGGTGAAAAGGAGGCCGTCACGCTTGCAACGGAGAAAATGCAGGCGCAGATCACAAGCAGTTTTTTTGTAGATGCAAGCTGCCACAGCCTCGCCATGCCGACCTTTCGCGGCTTTATCTTATTCATGAAAAATCACCTCCTGATAATAAACGTAGTAACTTCGGTAGCGCTTCCGGCGTGAGCGGGAAATCGTCCGTATCTCCGCCGTCGGCAAAATTCAATATTCTTGTGCAGGTTTGCGCAAGGAATTCATAATCGTGAGAAATTAAAAATATAATCTTGTCCTGATGTGCCAGTTCGGAAGTGAGCCTGCTCAGGCGATTCATATTTTTTCCGTCAAGACCGCTGGTTGGTTCATCCATGATGATTGCTTTGCTGTCTTTCATGATACAGGCGCCGATGGTAAGACGTTGTTTTTGTCCTGCGGAAAGCGCCATCGGATGCGTATCCGCATAATCTGACAGACCAAGGTTCGTAAGGATCCCCATCGCTTTCAGGTTTATCCATTCTGTTTCTTTTTGCCCGATTTTAAGTTCATCGAGTGCGCTTTCTGCAAAGAGCTGATAGTCGGGATCCTGCATCACAAAGGAGAACAGGCTTCTTCGTTTGCGTTGTTTTATCTTTTCGCCATCAATACAAATTGTCCCACTGATTTGTTTTATAAGTCCGCACAGCGTCCGGGCAAAGGTTGTTTTTCCGATACCGTTCTTTCCGGTCACACCGATTACTTCACCTGACTTTGCCTGGAATGAGATATTCTGAATCAGCGGTTTTCCGGCATATCCGATGCGAAGTGTATCAGCGGAAAGGGTGAAGTGCTTGCGGATAATATTAAAATCTTCTGCGGTTGCGGCTACGGAGGTTTCTTCCTGAATATCGCAACTTGCTATGGGTAGGGTTTCCGAAAAATCACTTAAATCAAAAGTGCGTAGTGGCTCTCGCCATCGCAACTTTTCGGGGATATTCATCCATTCACCGTCGGTAAAATCTGCAGCGACCGCACCGTTCCCGATTACAATCAGGCGGTCAATCATATCCATCAAGTAATAAAGCCGGTGTTCGGAGATGATGATTGTTTTACCTTCTGCTTTGAGCGCAAGCATCGTCGCTTTCAGTTC
Organism: Eubacteriales Family XIII. Incertae Sedis bacterium; assembly: GCA_031260885.1. Lineage (GTDB taxonomy): Bacteria > Bacillota > Clostridia > Peptostreptococcales > Anaerovoracaceae > JAISKP01. Next base: position 293 of record JAISKP010000052.1, on the reverse strand, counting down.
ACCGATAGCCACCATATCCAGATTTGCCGAGGGTTCGTCAAACACATAAATATCCGGCTGCATCGCGCGGATGGATGCAATCGCGATTTTTTGCTTTTCACCACTTGATATTTTGAAAATGCTTCGGTCTTTCAACTGCGTAAGCTGCGGTTCGTCAAAAAGCGCATCCGTCCTTTCCCGCACTTGCTCCGTGCCTATGGCGAGGTTTTCACAGCCAAAGGCGACCTCGTCCGTCGTGGTTGTCGTATAGAATTGCGAACGCGGATCCTGAAAGACAGAGCCAATCAATTTAG
>JAISKP010000041.1 GCA_031260885.1 Eubacteriales Family XIII. Incertae Sedis bacterium | reverse complement strand
GGTGATGACGAGGCGCACCCGATGGACGAGGACTTCATCAACGCACTCGAAGTGGGCATGCCGCCGACAGGCGGTCTGGGGATCGGCATCGACCGCGTGATTCTGCTCATCACAGATTCGCCATCGATCAGGGACGCCATCCTGTTCCCGACGATGAAACCCTAAGCCCTAACCCGATTTGCGTAGCAAATCGATGGTAGGTCTCATGCGAGGGTTCCGCCGCTTTGCAATAGGTTGGCAATGCGCCCCGGAGGATTTGAAAGGAAGGATTTCTAATGAAGGGTTACAGCAGCAATCAGATCAAAAACGTCGTGCTTCTCGGTCATGGTGGGAGCGGTAAGACGACCATCGTAGAAGCGGCGCTTGCGCAGACCGGCGTCATCACCCGAATGGGGAAGGTCGAAAACGGAAACACGGTCTCCGATTACGAAAAGACCGAGATCGAAAAAGGGTATTCCATCTCGCTTTCGCTGATCCCGGTTGAATACAACAAGACGAAGATCAACTTTCTCGACACACCCGGTTTTTTCGATTTCGTCGGGGAAGTCTGTTCCGCTGTGCGTGCTGCGGAAGCCGCCGTCATCGTCGTGGATGCATCCGCGGGGATACAGGTCGGTACGGAAAAAGCATGGGCGACTTGTAAAAACAACAATCTACCGAGAATCTTTCTCATCAATAAGACAGATAAGGAAAATGTGGATGTCGGTCAGGTCATCGCAGATCTGAAGCAGAAATTCGGCACGTCCGTAGCGGCTTTGGACGATCGGGATTCCCTGAACGAAGCGGTCGCTGAGACGGATGAGGAGCTGCTTGAAAAATTCCTCGGCGGAGAGGATTTCACAGAGGACGAATTCGCAAAGGGGCTTGCTGCAGGCGTGAAAGGCGGAGACATTTCACCGATCGTCACGGCGAGCGCCATAAAACAGGAAGGCATCAAGGAATTCCTCGACGTCCTTCTGAAATATGTTCCATCTCCGGTAGAACACCCCGCATATCCGGCGACAGACGCCAAGGGTGAAGAAACGAAAATTACGCCCGATCCTGCCGGACCGCTTTCAGCCTTTGTATTCAAGACGATTGCCGATCCGATTATCGGAAAGATCTCGCTGATCAAGGTCATTTCCGGCAAGATCGTACACGGTGGCGAGGTCGTCAATACAACGCAGGAAAAACCGGAGAAGATGGGTGCGACCTTCTTCCTGCGCGGCAAGACACAGGTCGAAGCATCCGAGGTCGAGGCAGGTGACATCTTTGCCGCGACAAAACTGCAGTTTGCGCGCACCGGCGATACGTTTACGGATAAATCACGGCAGATAAAATTCCCGGCGGTTGATTCTCCGGAACCCTCGCTCTTCATCGCGATTGAACCGAAGACAAAGGGTGAAGATGAAAAGGTCAGTTCCGGCCTCGGCAAACTGCGCAGCGAAGATCCGTCGTTCTCGATCACGCGCAGTGCGGAAACGGCACAGACGCTGCTCGGCGGACAGGGCGAGATTCAGATCGGCATCATCACGACAAAACTCAAGGAGCGCTATGGCGTCGACGTTACCGTGACGGATGTAAAGGTTCCGTACCGTGAGACGATCAAGGGCACGGCGGATGTTCAGGGCAAACATAAGAAGCAGTCCGGCGGCGCGGGGCAGTACGGCGATGTTCACATCAAATTCTCCCCGACGAGCGAGGACTTTGAATTTGCGGAGGAGCTCTTTGGCGGCTCCGTCCCGAAGCAGTACGTTCCCGCGGTCGAAAAGGGGCTTCGCGAAAGTCTCTCGAAGGGTCCGCTTTCCGGAAACCGCGTAACGGGCATTCGTGCCGTCCTCTACGACGGTTCCTATCACGATGTCGATTCAAACGAAATGGCGTTCAAGATCGCCGCCTCCCTCGCCTTCAAGAAGGGCATTGAGGAAGCGAAGCCGATCCTGCTCGAGCCCGTCATGCACGTGGAGATCCTCGTGCCGGATGAATTCACGGGTGATGTCATGGGCGATATGAACAAACGCCGCGGCAAGATCCTCGGCATGGAACCGCAGACCGGCGGCGGGCAGAAATTGCTCGCGGAAGCACCACAGGCGGAATTGTTCAAATACGCGATCAACCTGCGCTCGATGACGCAGGCGCGCGGCAGCTTTACGATGACGTTCGAACGTTATGAGGAAGTGCCGGCGAATCTTGCACAGAGGATCATCGCAGAGCACAAGGCTGCGGTGGAAGCGGAACATCAGTAAGGAAGAGAGAAACATATGAAGAAAATGAGTACGATAAAAAGGTTTGCTGTTGTATTTGCGCTGCTCCTCGCTGCGATGTCGTTTGCGGCGTGCGGCGGCGGAAGCGGTGCTGCTTCGGGAAATGCAACCGTCAGCATTGACTGTGTTGCGTTGGCTGAAGTGGATCCCGATCTGGCGGGAAAGTATTCCGAAGAAGGCTGGATCGCAGCGGTGACTGAAATTGAGATCACGGACGGACTCACCGTGTTGGATACGCTGGATCTGCTTGATGTGGATTTTGTCGACACGGGTGGATATGTCTCGGAAATTAACGGACTTGGGCACGAAGCCTCTGCCGGTGACTTTAGCGGATGGCTCTTTCTTGTAAACGGTGAAATGCCCTCTGTCGGCGCGGGCGAACTCAAGGTAAGTGACGGCGACGTGATTGAATGGCGCTACTCCTGCGACGGTGGTCCGGACATCGGGCTCAGCTGGGAGTAAAAACCGGCAAGAACATATGGGCAGGCTGCACAGGGCGGCAGAGGCGCAGTGGGTGCCCCAACAAAAAATGAGAATTTACATTAAATGAAATGGGCGGCACTTTGGACAACTTCGTTAACTCACTTCGTTCAAACAGAACTGAAGTTGTTGCCAAAGTGGCACCCATTTCATTTGTAAATTCATCATTTTTCAGGCTGCACCCACTGCGCCTCTGCCGCCCTGTGCAGCCTGCCCCTATGTTCTTGCCGATCGGATAAGTGTTTAGATCGCATTTACAGCTTCAAAGAGTGTAGACGCGCCGATCAGGGTGACACCCGCCGGGGTGTCTATTTTTACGGCATTTTTCTTTGGCAGAATGATGGTCGTGAATCCGAGCCGGGCTGCTTCACGAACGATTCTATCCGCGCCCTTGACGCTGCGCAGTTCGCCGGTAAGCCCGATCTCCCCGATCGCAAGGGTGTGCGGGTCGACCGGAATTCCACGTGCGGAAGACCAGATCGCAAGCGCCGCAGCGAGATCCGCCGAGGTACCTTCCGGACGAATGCCGCCGACGACGTTGACATAGATGTCCTTGTTTGAGAGATCGAGCTTTGCCTTTCGTTCAATGACCGCGATGATCATATTCAGGCGGGCAAGTTCGAAGCCGATCGGCGTGCGCCTTGCAAATCCGACGCCGGCGGTGCTCGTCAGCGCCTGCATTTCAAGCAGCAACGGTCGTGTCCCCTCATAGATCGCCGTTGCAACGGCACCTTCCGTGGCGCGATCCATCCCCTCGAGCAGCGAACCGGAAAGATCGTGAATCTCGACCAGCCCTTCCTCCTGCATTTCAAAAGCACCGATTTCACTCGTTGTGCCGAATCTGTTTTTGTTGGAGCGTAAGATGCGCAGATCGCGGCTGCGGTCCCCGGAGAAATACAGCACGCAGTCGACAAGATGCTCAATGATCTTCGGACCGGCAAGATCTCCGGATTTTGTAACGTGCGCGACGATGAATACCGGGATGTCCGCCACCTTGGCGATGCGCATGAGACTGACCGCGCAGGCTCTGATCTGCGATACGCTGCCGGCGGCGGATTCAAGCGCTTCGGAATACATCGTCTGAATGGAATCGATGATGAGAAAGGACGGCGCGGCGTCCGAGGCAACCGCCTCAATTGTTTCGATGTTCGTTTCGGAAAGCACGAGCAGGCTCTCCGGAATGTCTTCGGAGATGCGGTCGGCGCGCATCCGGATCTGCTCTTCGGACTCTTCGCCCGTGACATAGATGACCTTGCCGTAACGGTGTGCGAGCCCCACTGCCGTCTGCAAAATGAGGGTCGATTTTCCGATGCCCGGTTCCCCGGCGATCAGTGTCAGCGAACCTCTTACGAGCCCGCCGCCGAGCACGCGGTTGAGCTCTTCGATGCCCGTATCGAGCCGGTCACGGCTTCCGGACTGAACCGCATTCAGGCTGACCGCTGCGGAAGCTCCCGACGGTTTTGGTTTTCCGCCGTTTTTCGCATAGGGACTTCTGCTCCTCGGATCCACGTTGCCGCCGGCCGTATCTGAATATACCTTCTCTTCGACAAAGCTGTTCCACGCGCCGCAGATACACTGTCCCATCCACTTGGGGCTTTCGTAACCACATTCCTGACATACAAATACTGTGGAAGGTTTTTTAGGCATGGATGGACTCTTTGAACTTCGGTGTGATGGAGAGCTTTTTCATCTCGTCCTCGGTCGGTCTTGTTGTTTCCGGCAGCACGGATGCCGGATCCGGTTTCTTGATCTCAAACCAGAAGGTGCTGCCTTTTCTCAACGCGCTTTCAACACCGAAATTTGCGCCGTGCAACAGCAGAATCTCCTTCACGATCGAGAGTCCGAGTCCTGTACTGTTTGACCGCTGATAATTGCTGCTCGCCTTGTAATACCGTTCCCAGATGTGCCGGAGATCCTTCTTTGGAATGCCGATCCCATGGTCGCTGATTTCGACACGGACATAATATCCTTCATCATACATCTTGACGTCGACGGTCTTGTCCCGCCCGCTGTATTTGAATGCATTGCTGACCAGATTTCCGATCACCTGCTTGATACGTGCCTCATCAGCATGAATGATGCCGTCTCCGCGGCTCATGAACACGAGCTTGAAGCCTTCCTGTTCCACAAACCCGGCGTAAGATTGCAGCTGGCTCTCGATGCATGCCTTCATCGAGAACTCCGACAGCGTGATGCTTCGGTCGCCGGAGTGCATGCGGGAAACTTCCAGCAGATCCGAGACGAGGCTGTTCAGTCTACCTGCTTCATCGATAATGACCTGCAGGTGTTCGTTGCGCTTCTCCGGATCCCCGCCGGAGAGATCCCGGATCATCTCCGCATAAGAGATCACCATCGTGAGCGGCGTGCGCAGATCGTGGCTGACGTTTGCGATGATATCCTTTTGCATATTGTCGGACCGTGCAAGTTCGAGTGAGGTAAAGGTGAGCGTGTCTGCAAGGTCAATGATCTCCGTGTAATGTGCGCCTTCAAACACAATGCCGTAATTTCCTTCACCGAGGCGCGCGGCGGATTCCGTGATGCGTGATAGTGGCTGCGTGACCTTCCGGGCCAGATACAGGGCAAGCAGAAATGTCATAGCCATCGAGATGATCGTGATGTATACGAGCTGGTTTGCGAGAATGTCGATCGTTGATTCCATCGGATAGAGCGGCGAGAAGATGAAAAGCAGATTTCTGTCTTCGCCTTCGGATTCCAAGTACGCGGCATATTCGAGCGTGATCAGTCCGGTGGACGGGTCGGTCACTTTTTTGCTGAACGAAATCTGTCCGCTTTCCTCCAGTTCCGCTTTAATGGCGCTGATTTCACCCTGATAGACGCTCGGCGGAAGATGGGGCGTCGTCGTCCCGGTTTCTTCGGCGTCGAGGTTGATGTTTGGGATATAGATCGGGATCCCGCTTTCGGTTTCGATCTCGATATACATATCGTTTGCACGGTAAATGCTGCGGATTTCGTCCCGGATGCCCGTACGGTCACCGGACTTATACAGATTTGCGATTTTATTCGCCGTATTCGCCGTCTCCCTGGTCTTCATTTCCTGGTAATAATTGTTCAGAAAAAACACCTGCAGCACCCAGAGCAGGAGCATGAGAATTCCGGCAAAAAGTAAAAAGGTCAGCCAAAGTTTGAATTTAAGGCTCTTCGTATCTATTTTAGGCTTCAAATTTGTATCCCATCCCCCGTAGCGTTACGATTTTATCCCGGTAGTCGCCCAAGTTGTTGCGTAAATTTTTGATATGGGTATCGATGGTTCTGTCGTCGCCGTTGGAGGAAGCATAGCCCCAGATATCCTGGAGCAGCTTGTCGCGAGACAGGGCAATCCCTCTGTTTTCAACGAGGTAGAACAAAAGCTCATACTCCTTCGGGGTGAGTTCTGCCGGGCTTCCGTCTACGGTGACTTCACGTGCCGGAATGTTGATTTCAAGTCCGCCGATTACGATCTTCCCCTGTTGGTCGGGTGCCGTCGGTGCGCGGCGTGTCAGGATCACATTGGCGCGCGCCATGAGTTCCTTCGGACTGAACGGTTTGGTCATGTAGTCGTCTATGCCGAGCTCGAAGCCGAAAAGTTTGTCGTATTCCTCACCGCGTGCCGAGAGCATGATCACAGGGATATCCTTCGTTTTCTTGATTTCTTTGACGGCGGAAAACCCGTCGAGTTTCGGCATCATTACGTCCATGATGATGATGTCATAATCGCCGTCCCGGCAGAGGGAAACGGCATCCATACCATCTTCCGCCTCTGTTACCTCAAAGCCGTTCCACTCCGCGTACTCGCGGATAACCTCTCTGATCTTCTGTTCGTCATCTACGATAAGTAGTTTTGCCATAATCTTTTCCATTGCGGTCTCTGCCGCTGTCGCTATGAATGATCCTTCCTTAATAGTATCACAAAAGTTCGACAAATCAAGGTTTCTTGACGCCTGTCGGTGAAGGGCGTATAATATTTACATTATGTAATTATAAATAAGAAGGGGGAGAACAATGGAGCGGAGGCACGTATGTATACGATCGGCGATAAGATTGTGTATCCAATGCACGGAGCGGGCGTAATTGATTCTATTGAAGAGAAGCAGGTATTGGGTGAACTCCGAAAGTACTACATTGTAAAGTTTTCCTTTGGCGATATGAAAATCATGATTCCATGCGATGCCACCGAGCATACCGGTGTGCGGGAAGTAGCCTGTCAGGCAAGTCTGGTGATGGTGGAAGCGGCGCTTCGTGAAAATTCAACCGAAATGTCCGGAAACTGGAACCGCCGTTACCGGGACAATATGGAAAAGCTCAAATTGGGCGATCTGCATAACGTGTGTGAAGTCGTCCGCAATCTGATGCGGGTCGACAGGATCAAGAAGCTGTCAACCGGAGAGAAAAAGATGCTCTCCAATGCAAAACAGATTCTCGTAAGTGAACTGCATATGGCAAGCGACAGAGATGTCGATGAAATTGCAAGGAGAATCGACGAGCTGGTGTTGGGCGGCGAAATGGCACTTTAAGGTTTTTTGTTTACGAAAGAGGGGACGAGTTCGCGGTAACAGCATGTTTAAAAACTTAATAAGGGTCGGCATTACCGTCCTTGGCGCATTGGCCGGGTATGGTGTATATCTTCTCTCCCGTTATTTTGTAAGGCAGACGGGTATTCTCGAAATGGACGCGCTTTCGGTTTTCCAGTGGGACATCATCGCGGTCATTATCGCAATTATTTTCGGAATTTTATTTTTTTTCCTGACACCTGCAATCACGAGAAGAAGCGGCATCATCGCAAAACGCGTCGAAAACGAAATCCGACATATTTCAGGGCAGGATCTGCTCTCCGGTACATTGGGACTCATCACCGGTCTGGTCATCGCATTTTTGATCAGTCGGATTTTCAGCATGATTACCAATATCTACATCAATGTTTCACTGACCATCCTCGTGTACATCTTGTTCGCGTGGCTTGGCGTCGTGGTCGGTTCAAGGCGCGGCAAGGAGTTCATCTCGGCGATCATCGCTTCGCGGCGTTCCGGCGGAAAAGCACAGAAGGTCAAAACAAGCGATGCAACGCCGAAGATCCTCGATACGAGCGTCATCATAGACGGGCGCATCGCGGATATTATGAAGACGGGCTTTATCGAGGGCAGCATCGTGATCCCGGAGTTTGTGCTTGTGGAGCTGCGGCATATCGCCGATTCCTCGGATGGGCTAAAGCGAAACAGGGGCCGGCGCGGACTGGATATTCTGAAGCGGATCCAGACGGAATACGGCATCGAAATCTACAATTCAAATGCGGAAAAATCGCTTGACGAAATCCCGGAGGTGGACGTCAAGCTGTTGAAGCTCGCCCAGATCATGAACGGCAAGGTCGTTACAAATGACTTCAATTTGAACAAGGTGGCTCAGATCAAAGGCGTGGAAGTTCTGAACATCAACGAACTTGCAAACACGCTGAAACCGGCCGTGCTTCCCGGAGAGGAAATGACACTCTTCCTCGTGAAGGAAGGGAAAGAGGCGGGGCAGGCGGTCGCTTATCTCGACGATGGCACGATGATCGTCGTGGAGGACGGGCGCAAATATATCGGAACGACGATCGTTGTAAATGTCACAAGCGTGCTGCAGACCTCGGCGGGACGGATGATCTTTGCAAAGCCGAAATGAGTGTAAAAAGATATGTATAACGGAAAGGAAATAACGGCACTCATCGCAGCAGCCGGTTCCGGCAGCAGGATCGGATCCGCCGTACCGAAACAGTTCCTGAAGATCGGTGGCATGACGATGCTCGAACGTTCGGTGCAGGTGTTCGATGATTGTGAAATTATTGACGAAATCTATGTCGTGGTGCCTCCGGCGGAAACGGAATCCGTGCGGGCGCTTCTCTCCGAATTTTCAAAGGTAAAACGAATTGTTCCCGGCGGATCGACGCGGCAGGAATCCGTGGGAAACGGTCTCTCCGCGATTGGCGAAAGACAAATGGGGACGGTTCATGCGTCACGTCTGGTGCTGATTCACGATGCGGCGCGTCCGTATGTGAGCGGCGAAGTGATCCGCCGCGTGACCTATGGCGCAGATCGGACAGGCGCAGCGATTCCGTGTGTCCCGGTGAAGGACACGATCTATGCGGCGACGTGCATCGAAGACGACGGCGAATCGGGAACCGCACGCTCGGGGGAATTCCTCGAACGCGCTTTGGACCGGGCAGCGCTTCGGAGCGTACAGACCCCGCAGGGCTTTGATCTAAATTTGATTCTGCGCGCGCACGAGCAGGCGCGGCGGGACGGATTCGCGGGAACCGACGACGGCATGCTTGTGAAGCAGCTCGGACATCCTGTCGAACTGATTTTGGGAAGCTATGAGAACATTAAGATTACGACGCCGGATGATCTGCCGAAGGATGCGCCCGAGGAGGACTTTCGTATCGGAATCGGATTTGACGTCCATGCCTTTGCCCGCGGGCGAAAGCTGATTTTGGGCGGCGTGGAGATTCCGTACGAGAAGGGTCTTCTCGGACATTCGGATGCCGATGTTTTGACGCATGCCGTGATGGACGCGATGCTTGGCGCACTGAGCCTCGGCGATATCGGGAAACAGTTCCCGGATACGGATGAAAGCTACGAGGGCATTTCGAGCATGGAACTGCTTCGGCGCGTGCAGGAGATGATTGCAGCGCACGGTTGGGCGGCAGTCGGC
>JAISKP010000192.1 GCA_031260885.1 Eubacteriales Family XIII. Incertae Sedis bacterium | reverse complement strand
TTATTGAAATTCTTTATATCAAAGAAGTCTGTCGCAAACATCACCCCAAAATGAAGTATTTTAGAATATGATGTCATATTTCTACCCAATCTTGCACGGTCTTAAACAAAAAATACTGTGGCTTTATTTATGGGTTACAGTCATCTCCGACGGAAGTTCCGTCACCAAACGGAACTTCCATCGGAGATGACTATAACCACTGCTTCTTTTTTCTCAGCAAATGCTTGTACTCTAAAAGCGGTTCTGCTAATATATTTTTACTGTGCAAAAAATATTTAGGGTTGCCCCGTATGATTAAGATGAAATTTCGGATTGGAGGTGGAATCATCGAAAAAGATCCATGCTGTAACACCACGCGTCGGCGTCAAAGATATCGTTAAGTCGAAAATTGGTGTTTTATCCGTCGTAGGAATGTTCTACGCACTGTGCTGCGCCGGTGCCTACGGCATCGAGGAGATGATCCCGGAATGTGGTCCGGGGCTTACCCTTCTGATTCTTGTATTACTGCCCTTTGTCTGGGCACTTCCATATAGTTATATCTGTGCTGAAATGGGTTCGGCGCGACCGTGCGAAGGCGGTATCATGCTTTGGGTCAAGGAAGCTCTGGGAGAATTTTGGTTTGCCATGATGGTCTTCATCAATTTCATCTGGGGACTTGTTGCAAACACGGTCTATGTCGTACTCTCAATTGATTACTTGGAAAAAATCATTCCGGGCGGATTCTCCGATGCGGTATCCATGCTTTTGAAATTCGGTCTCGTATTGGTATTCTTCATCATTAACATCATCGGCATTCGGGAAGTCAGCCTCGTGAGCACGATTCTTTCAATTCTCGTCGTTGTCATGTTCGCAATTGTTGCAGTCGTAGGTTTTGCAAACTGGAATCACAACCCAATTGAGCCGTTTATGTCCGACACCTACGACGGTGACATCCTGCGTACGATCGGTGCCGGACTTGCGATCGGAATCTGGATGTATTCGGGCTTTGATCAAATTCATTCGATGGCCGGCGAGATCAAGAATTCGCGACGGATCATCCCGAAGGCACTGATGATCGTCATCCCGCTCATGCTGCTCACTTATGAGCTTCCGACGATTGCAGGACTTGCATCCATTGGCGACTGGCAAGCATGGACGACCGAGCCGGACGGCGTCGGTTATGCGGAAGTCCTTTTTGACAACCTCGGTGCATTTGGTGCATTCTTCGGCGTCGTATTCATCATCGTTGCGATCATCGGACAGTGTGCGATTTTTAATATGTGCGTCGCGACTGCAGCACGGGCATCTCTCATCCTTTCAGACGAAAACTTCGGACCGAAAGCCCTTGCGAAACTCCGCAAATCCAAAGGCGCACCTTACGTGAGCCTTACGCTTGTAGCGGTGGCGACAACGTTGCTTCTGCCGTTTGATTTCAGTTTCCTCGTCGTCATTGATGTGTTTTTCTGCGTACTTGTAACGGCACTGACCGCGATTTCGGCGGCGATCCTGAGACGTAGGATTCCAAAAAAAGAATATGCTTTCAGAGTGCCCGGTGGCATGGTCGGTCACAACATCATGGTCGGTTCCGTGCTGTTTTTCTGCATCGCCACCCTGCTCATGAACGGTTCCGATTACTTCTTCGGCGGGCTGCTGGTTGTCCTTGTGATCCCTTTGCTCTATGTCGTTGCAAAGCGGCGGTATGGCGGTTCTACCGTGGTAAATCCCACGATCTATCCGATCGATTCGCGCACCGGGCTGGGATTCGGGGATCTTGAACGCATCGGCGGCGTATACTTTGCGCTCGGCATATTTGCTGTGATTGCACGCTTTTTCCTCGGTTGGTACGAGGGAGACGGTTGGTGGCACTATCCCGAAGATTATACCCTGCCGCTCTTTTCGAGCTTCGACACGTTGCTGAATGCGATCTCAATCACGGGTGCCGCGGCAATGCTTGCAGGCATCTCCGTCTTCATCGCAGGCAAAATCGTTGCCAAACGAGCGCCGGTCAATCTTCGCAAAAGCGCCTGAGTTTAAATTCGTAACGGAATTGTAACGGAACGCTAATCTAATTGACCTCAAATTTTCGGTGCTAAATGAGAGAATATACTTAATAGTATATTCTCTCATTGTTATGTGGAGGCCTAAATGAAATTCTTGTCCAGATTACTCGTCTGCATTATGACAGTCTGCATGATTCTGACCCTACCGCTCGCCGGCAATGTAAGTGAGTCCTATGCAGCAAGCGTATCGCCTACAGAAGATTATATGATTCGAATTCATCTCTCTTCGTTCGGAGCACCCGCGGAGATCGCGATGAATGCGACGGGGAATCATACGATCTCGGGAATCGGCAAAGCGGTTTCCGGTGCCTTTACGGTCAGTGCGGATAACGGGAACATCAAGATCGTCTCCGGTTCAAACACATACACCGTTGGTTCGGATGTGACGATTTCAGCGGAGAGCATCAGCGGTACGAATCTGGTTAAGATCGGAAACGGCGGCAGTTACGCGGGAGACATCAGGATCCTCAACAAGAACGGCACGCTAAAGCTCGTCAATCATGTCGATTTTGAAACCTATGTCATCGGTGTTTTACCCTATGAAATGAACAACAGCTGGAATATTGAAGCGCTGAAAGCGCAGGCTGTTGCCGTCAGAACCTATGCCTATTACATCATGAAAAGTCGTGACAGAAATACGCAGGAGCATGATCTCGTAAACACGACTGCCGCGCAGGTCTATAACGGTTACAATGAATCCTATAAAAACTGCATCGCAGCGGTACAGGCGACTTCACAAATGATTATGCAGACGAGCAACGGAGAGACGGTCTATGCCTGCTACGGTGCTTCGAACGGCGGATTCACAGAACTTTCCGCAACTTCCGGTGCCGCCTCAAAAAATTTCGCTTACTTCCCGTACAAGGAAGATCCATTTGACCTGAAAATCTCACTGGGATCGGATTCTTACAGTGCGCGTGTCTCAATTCCGAAGACCATCAGCGCAGCTGATTTCACCGGATCGAACGCGCAGCCATACAGAATGCTCCGCGAAAAATTTGCCGCAGCCGGATATGATCTCTCAAGGATCTCCGGAAACCTTACGGTTCTCGGCGTAGCGCTGACCAATCCACGTTACGCAGCGCCGGATAGAATGTTTACCGGTGCAGACATTGCACTTTCCGTTCCGGGTATCGGCGATATTGTGCTTTCCTTTGCACCTTATATCGGAACAAACGGCATAAAAAGACCGTTTCTAAACGATGTGTTCGCACTCTCCGACAAAGCAAGATTTACGATTTTGATTCTGAAGGACGAAGGTGCGTCCTGGCTGCTGGCCTCGACACGCTATGGAAACGGAACCGGTCTGAGCCAGATCGGCGCTTATCAGCGGGCGATTGAAGGCAACACCTACGACAGTATTCTCGCGTTCTATTATGAACTCGGCAATACAACGCAGCTGATCCGAAAAGATTGGACCATCACCCCCGGCAACAGCATTGCACCGCCG
>JAISKP010000124.1 GCA_031260885.1 Eubacteriales Family XIII. Incertae Sedis bacterium | reverse complement strand
CTTCCTTTTGCCGTAAAATCGGCGTCCAGCTTCACCGCCGCATTTCGCAAACGTTGCGGATCGTTGTCCTGCTCAAGAATCTTCGTTACATCCGCTTTCATCCGATGATATTCGTCGAGCCCCGCGCGGTATATGATGTTCGTATCTTCCGTCGCGGCGATCAGTAGCAGCAGCGTAATTGCGCCGGCCTCATCCGTGCAGACGCCCTGCTGAATGAGCGATTTCAAAACGGGATATCCAATCTTCCGAACACAGGGGAAGCCTTTTGACGCCTCCCCACGAATTCCGGATATGCCGTATTGAATACAAACGGACATTCCGTGTGTGGGGTCATTTTCCGTGCGGTCTGAAGGAACACCGTCCTTTTCCGCGGCGATGATCTGAACCGTATCAAGCAGGTTCGACAACGTAAGGATCTCCGCGCTTTGATACAAATATCCGGCTGCTGCGCAGAAAAGACCCAGCGAAAAGATAAGACCCTTTTGTGTATTTACGCCGCCGGTAGCCACAAACATTTCCTTTTCTGCTCTGCGCCCCAAAGGACCGAGTCGATCTAAGAGTCCGGATATTTCCCCGGTGTAATTTGCTGCAAACCGCACTGTTTCACGGAAATATGTGATCAGCGCACAGGAACTGTCGATAAAGGTATAATAATTCATATCCGAATGCGCGCCGTTGTTTACTCTGTCCACCAGCCCCGGCTTCGGCGTAATGCTCACTTCATACAGCAAGGCGCGCACCGCCGCAGCGGAAATTTGATCCGCAAACGACAGCGCATAGTGCTCGCGGATGATTTCGGCCGTTCTGAATGCGAGCATTTCCGCAGTGTGATTTCGGCTGCGGGCACATTCCCATACAGCGCGTCCGCAGATGATGCAGGTTCGTTCAGGACGTCCCAGACCCGTTCCTTTTATAAGACCGCCGTCAGCTTCAAGGACATCGATATCGTAGAGTCTTCCGAGCGAATCGCGCTCCTCTATCTCCATCATCAGCAATTTGACCGCTGCCGCATCGCCGTCCGCAATCCAGTAAGTCTCTGTCCCTGTCACGAGGTCTTTTTTTTCGGAATAGAGAACGGTCGTCCCGTTTGCAACAAGCTGCGATTCGATCTGCCGGCAACCGTCGGCAAATGCCCGCTCCGCCAGCGGATATACCTTGATTTCGCCCGGGATGTTCATTTTAAAGGATATGAGCGGCTTTTGAAACCGGTTCAGAAGTTCTTTTTGATAGGCGGCACGTACTTCGCGCGCATCCAAAATCTGCTCGAGAGAAACCGGAACGCCTTCCCTGAAATAATCTCCGTTCATCGTCTGCTCCGGATCCGCTCAAACGTTGACGCAGGTACGAGTCGCTTTACATCCTCCAATCGACCTTCGGAAAGGAGCCTTCTGACCGTTCGTGCACTCACCGGCTGATTTTCCTGCGTTTTGCGCGGAATCTCAATGAAGTTGATTCCAAGCGACGGCAACAATTCGCCCATTCTTTCATTATAACCGCGCGTTACCGCATCCGAAGGTTCACTGCCGGCATATCTTCTGCTGATTTTGAGCGGTTTCGCAAAATACGCTGCAAATATCCTGATGTCCAAATCGTAATACGCGCTCTTTACGGTATCCTTATCCTTCAGAAAATAGTCCGGGAAAGTCGCGGATGAAATCAAATAATCCCCCGTAGGATAGATGCCTACATTATCAAGGTGCGACAGCCCTTCTCGAACCATCTCGAGACGCAAATTATAAGAAAATTCACTTTTGTCCTCTGAAAGCAGGAAAAAATAGAGGAAGTCACAGTCGCCCGCCGCATACTCCGCGAGGTACTGATGCCCACATGTAAAAGGATTGCAATTTGCAACGATGCACCCGACATTGCCGCTCTCCGGCACCGGAATCATCTTTCCGACATAATCCCGGATTCCGTTCCGCATATTTTCCAGCAACACCACTTTATCCGTCTGCATGATGGGGTAAAACCCCAGACCCGAAAAGAGCGGTGCGCTCTTCGGAGACGTGTAAATAAAAAGATGCCTGAATCCGGCAGACCAGGCATTCTTTATGAGTTCTGACACAATCGTTGCGGCAAGCCCACCGCTCCTATACGAAGGATCTACGCCGATACACTTCAAGATATTCCGGTTTCGGGAACCGGTCGCTGCGATTTTGCCGCCGTCGAAGAGCGCTACCGTAAAATCAACTTCCGGATCCCATTCAAGTCCAAGCGAAGCAAGAAATTGTGCTGCTTCCCGAGATTCATATACGATGTCCATCGGATCACTTCACCTGTCGGATGACGTCAATAACGGTATTGTCCCGATAGGCAACAACGCCGACAACTTTATCGGTAAACGCAATCGGCTCAGGTTCTCCGATCAGCGCTGTAGCCTCTGCCTTGAGTTCGCCGATGGAAACAGTTCGAACGCCTTTTTGAGCTAATTTTTCCAGAAGATCCAGCCTGTTTGGATTCACGGCGATGCCTCTGTCCGTGATCAGAATGTCGATGGTCTTTCCCGGCGTTACGATCGTGTCCACCCGTTCCACGACACACGGAATGCGTCCTCTTGTGAGCGGTTCCACAACGATGGAGACGGATGCACCTGCAGCTGTATCGGGGTGTCCGCCGATCGCGCCCCGAATCACCCCGTCGTTTCCGGTAAGCACATTGACGTTAAAATCCGTATCGATCTCAAGCGCCGAAAGCACAACAAAATCGAGCTGGTTTACAGCGGCGCTCGGGTTTCCCGGACTGGCATAATACGACGCGGAGATCTGATGATGAAACCGATTGTCCCGTAGGGATTCCGCCGCTCTCAGGTCGAAACTCTGTACATCAAGAATACGACGGATCAGACCCTCCTCGTGCATTTCAGCGATCTGTCCGGTGATGCCGCCGAGCGCAAACGAGGCGGTAATATCGCGGGCGACCATTCGATCCCGCAGAAATCTTGCCACGGCCAGACTTGCACCGCCGGAACCCATCTGCATTGAAAAGTTTTCGGCAAGCAAGCCGATCCCGTCGATCACATTTGCGCAGGTTTCCGCCAACATCAGTTCCTTTGGGTTTTGTGTGTATCTTGTCGCGCCCTTCATAATTCCGGTGGGATCCCCGATCTCGGGTACGACGACGATATAATCTACGCCGAGTTCGGAAATACCGAGCGGCACATTGGGATAGTGTGTGATTTGATTTGTGATCACGATCGTCTGTTTCGCATACATGGAGTCACTTTTTGCGTATCCCATTGCGCCGCAGATGATATCGTGTTCTTCTTCACGGGAATATCCGTTGCCGTTTCCGAACGGATCGCAACTCGGAGAACCTAAGAATGCGACGTCGATTTCAAGCTCTCTTGTCTCAATGGCATAAGCACGACCACCGTGACTGCGAAAAATGACAGGGAGATCCATGACGCCCTGCGAAACGGCCTCTGCCAGTTCCCCTCTGAGTCCGCTCGTTTCAATTCGCTTGATGACGCCGTTTTTTATGTGTTTGACGAGGGGGGCATGACAATCGGTGAGGGATGATGCCGCGATGACAAGGTCACGGAAACCCATTTCCGCGAGCTTGTCCAAAACCATA
>JAISKP010000063.1 GCA_031260885.1 Eubacteriales Family XIII. Incertae Sedis bacterium | reverse complement strand
CACGATCCCGAGACCCATGATAAATACGGAGTTCATCATGTTGCTGACAACATTCTTTCTTCGTCCGAGACCTCCGTAAAAGAATCCCAGACCCGGCGTCATAATAAAGACGAGCGCCGCAGAAACGATAATAAACGCAGTATCGCCGCTGTTAATCATAAATCCACCTCCAATTATGTATAAAAAAATCAGCTTATTGGGATAGTTTAGCACCGCGCATGCATGATGTCAACTGAATAATCGGAAAAACTTAAATTTTCAGACTATTCAGTTATAGTAAAAGAATGCCCCTACACATCAACCAAATGATCCGTAGAGGCGTTTATCGCTTTTGATGGGAATTCGTGTCCTACTCGACCGTCACCGGCGTATCCTGTGCGGGTACTTCAATCCACGTGTTTCCGGGATTGAGCGGAATCTGCTGACCGTCCGCACCGATAAATATCGGCGGCGTATTGCGATCTGCCTGCCATTTGCCTTCATACTGCTTGCCGTCCTTACAGACGATCACTTTTCCGGTTCCGCCCATGTCGATATCCCATGTCGGATTTCCGGCGGGGTCAAGCGCGCCGCGCAGCGAATAGTCCGCAAAAAGTAGCACAACATTTGTCGAAAAGACCTGATCACCGGTTTCGGCGTCCGTGTGTACTTTACCGCCCTGCGTCCTCAGATAGACCTTCTTAGCCGCATCCCAATCCCAATGCGCCTCGGAGTAATTTGCATAGGTAATCGTGATGGACGCGGCGGCCTTGGCGGATCCGGAAGCAGGAACTGCGCCGTCAGCAGTCGTGTGGTCTCCGAAATAGAGTCCCTTGACATTATCTGTCGACGAAGGATAGCCCAGATCCTCGGCGACGTCGTAAATCTCGCTGAGATCCAGATAGAGATTGTGCGGTGCAACACGGTTGCTGGTACGATAATACGGTACCTCCGGGAAGTGATAGGACATATTGTAATTGATGTAAAGTGGAATTCCGGCATCGTACTCGTTATTTCCGCCGGCATTGAAGAACAGCGCACTATACTGCGGAACGATCCAATGATCCGACAAGCGTGCGCTTCTGACGTTGCCGACGTCATCAGGCACATCGCTCTGCCACAACGCATTACATCTGGTCTCTCCACCTTCCACACGCGTCTCATAGACGACGTCGGCTCTATTGAGACCAAGCTGCGGTCTGGAATCACTCGAATTCTCGATCTTTACGGAAATCGGTCGTTTCTGCGTCGCTTCGAGGCTGGGTGCCTCAAGTCCGGTAAGCGGGTAATAGAAGCCCGCCGGCGGTTCCGGTTCCGGTTCAGTCACCACAGCGGCAGGATCTGAACTGCCGGAAGCAGCTGGCGTATCCGTTTCCGACCCGCAACCGACTGCGAATACCATACATAAGATCAGCAGTGCGGTAGGAATTATTTTTTTTATGCGCATGTTCCCTCCTAATACAATCTCACCAAACTAAACTTCGCGTTTTATTTTGCGTTTTATAGTATAATACACAAAAACAAAGAACACAAACAAAATTGGAGGGAAACATGTCTACACATATCAATGCTGCAAACAAAGGTGATATCGCTTCGTCCGTCCTGCTCCCCGGAGATCCGCTTCGGGCAAAGTTCATCGCGGAAAATTTTCTGGAAAATGCGGTGTGTTATTCATCCACGCGCAACATGTTTGGCTTTACAGGAATCTACAAAGGTACAAAGGTCTCCGTACAAGGCACAGGCATGGGCATGCCGTCCATCGGCATATACACTTGGGAGCTGATCCAAGATTACGGCGTACAAAATCTGATTCGCATCGGCACTGCCGGCGCGTTCACCGAGAAGCTTCAGCTGGGCGATGTCGTTATGGCACTTGCCGCATCGACGGATTCAAATTTCGCACACACCTTTGCGTTGAACGGTCATTATTCGCCATCCGGGAGCTGGGCATTAATCCGGAAAGCCGCACTTGCCGCAGACAGCCTCCGCGTCGGCATCACCGCGGGAAATGTGGTCACCTGTGACGTATTTTATGAGATCAACCCGGACTGGTGGAAGAAGTGGGCATCTCTGGGCGTTCTGTGTGTTGAAATGGAGACCGCCGCCCTCTACATGAACGCGGCGGCAAACGAAGTCAACGCCCTCGCACTGCTTACGATCAGCGATCATTTCGTCACAAATGCAAAAGCGACGGTCGAAGAACGGGAAAAATCCTATACGGATATGATCAAGATCGGACTGGAAACGGCTGTCTCCTAACAATTAGTAGCACAACAGGGGCGGCAGCGCCTTTTCGCCGACGCCCAAATCGTGACCGTTAAAAAATACTGTATTAGCCGACCAATTTTCGCGCTTTATTTACAATAACATTTTTATCGAAACCAAATGCTTCAAACAGCACTGCAGCCGGCGCGGATGCCCCGAAACGGTCCATTGCAACGTAATCACCGCCGGGGCCCACGAGTTTACCCCAGGAAAGACTACTGCCGGCTTCTACCGCGATGCGCCGACGGATCTCCGGCGGAAGTACGTAATCCTTGTACTCGTCCGTCTGCTTTTCGAACACGTCCATACACGGAACGCTGACAACACGGGCATTGATTCCGTATTCTTCAAGCGCTTTTTTTGCTTCCACAGTGACAGCGACTTCGGAACCGCTGGCGAGCAAAATCAGATCCAACTTCCCGGATCCTTCTTTTTCAAGGATATAGGCACCCTTTTCCGCTTCTTCGGAAGCACCGCTGAGCACCGGAAGGTTCTGACGGGACAAGACAAGCACAGAAGGGGTCGTCCGACTGAGCAGCGCTTGCTTCCACGCAACCCGCGTTTCAAACTCGTCTGCCGGACGGTACACGTTGATATTCGGCGTTGCGCGCAGCATGGTAAGCTGTTCGATGGGTTCATGCGTCGGTCCGTCTTCGCCGACACCGATGCTGTCATGCGTCAGAACAGCGATCAGCGGTATGTTCATCAAGGCGGACAACCGCAGCATCGGTTTCATATAATCCGAGAAGACAAAAAATGTCGAGACATAGGGTCGAAGACCGCCGTGAAGCAGGATGCCGTTTCCGATTGAGGTCATACCGATCTCGCGCACACCGAAATGCAGATTGCGCCCCGCATAGTGTTCCCTGCTGAAATCTCCTGCGCCCTTCAGTTCCGTCTTGTTCGAAGGACCGAGATCCGCCGATCCGCCGATCAAAAATGGAATCTGATCCTTCATTTCATTCAGAATTCGACCCGACACGTTGCGCGTCGCATCCGCCTTGCTTTCAAATTTAAAGTAGTCGCCCCGGAAAAGCGCCTCCGGAATCTCTCCGGCAAGATAACGGTCAAAGACCGCTTTTTCCGCGGGATATTTCTGCGCATATTCCCAAACCGCTTTTTCCCATTCTTGATACGAAGGCAGTCCGGCCTCCGCAAATGTTGCGTAAGCGGCATATACCTCATCCGGAACAGCAAAGGGTTCCGCGAGGGGCCAACCGAGCTGCTTTCTGAGAATCGGGACATTATCGGCACCGATCGGTTCGCCGTGCGCCTTTGCGGTGCCTTCCCGATCCGGAACACCGTAACCAATTTTCGTCTTGATCTTAATAAAGGATGGTTTCGAAAGTTCCGCTTTAGCGCTTTCGATCGCCTTGCCGACAGCCGCCGTATCGTTCCCGTCGGAAACCTCCAGAACCTGGAAACCAAAGGCTTCCATGCGCTTTGAGACATCTTCCGTAAAGGCGATGTCCACGCCGCCTTCGATCGTAATATCGTTTGAATCAAATAGGACGATGAGTTTTCCGAGTCCGAGCGTGCCGGCAAGCGAAAAGACCTCCGAAGAAATCCCTTCCATCAAACAGCCTTCACCACCGAGCGCAAATGTATAGTGATCGATGATTTTGTTGTCTTCCTTATTGAATACTGCGGCAAGATGCGCTTCTGCAATTGCCATGCCCACAGCCATGCCCATGCCGGCACCAAGCGGTCCGGTCGTCGCTTCCACACCTGCCGTATGACCGTATTCCGGATGTCCTGGCGTCTTTGAACCGAGCTGACGAAATTTTTTCAGTTCATCGAGCGTCAATCCTTCATAGCCAAAAAGGTGGAGGATCGCGTAGAGCATCGCACTGCCGTGTCCGGCTGAGAGAACAAACCTGTCACGATTGAACCATTTCGGATCCGACGGCGTATGTTTTAAGTGATGTGCAAACAGTTCGTATAAAATCGGCGCCGCGCCCAAAGGAAAACCGGGATGTCCCGAATTTGCCGCCTGCACTTCATCTACTGCCAATACTCTGATTGCGTCTACTGCAAGTTTTTCGTTCATCCTGCACCCACTCCTTTTTTTCAGCGTTACTCTGTTTGATTGTTTTTACAGCGCAGGCGTCCTGCATTCAAGGACAATCCGCCCTGTCGTATCCCATTCGTTCAGTATTTTCATCGCTTCACACGCGGCCTGCGCCGAACGGACTTCTCCGCCTTCGTCCCCCCACCGATCGGTTACCCTGTTTGAAATCACCGCAAGAATCGCGCCCATACGCATCCCGTGCAGTTTTCCCACAACAAACTGTGCCGCAGTCTCCATTTCAATATTCGTCACGCCGGCAGCCTGCAGATGCGGAATCAATTCATCCTGCGCAGTCCGGCGGTAACCGCTGCCGTCCGCATTCAGTGGGCGCGCCTGTCCCGCATAAAAGGAACCCACCGTGTAATCGAGTCCGAGACCGTATTTAAATCCGAGCCGTTCGCACGCGGCAATCAGCGCCATCACGACCGTCTGATCGGCAACTGCGGGATATTCCGGTTCGATATAGGTATCGGAAGTTCCGTCCTTCCTTACCGCCGCGACCGGGATAATAAGATCCCCTAGGTCGTAATCCGGAACGATACAACCCGTAGATCCCACGCGGATACAGGTATGCACGCCTAATTTGTGCAGTTCATTGATGCAGATCTCCGAACTCGATCCGCCGATTCCGGTGGAAGTACAGCCCAGCTTCAAGCCATTGTAAAGACCGGTTACGGTCTTAAACTCTCGATAGGATGCGACCATTTTTGAATCGTTCCAAGCCGCGGAAATGATTTCCGTACGTTCCGGCGCGCCGGGTAGGATGACGTACGGCGGCACATCACCTTTTTTTAACTGAAGATGATAGACGCCGTCGTTTGCTGCTTTCGGATCCGCCGCGGTATTCTGCTTTTTCATTTATTTGCTGCGCTCCAGCGGGATGTCCCCGAGGTTGACGTCCGTCGTCGCATCGATCACCTCGAAGGTTTTGTATTCAAAGCCTTCCGCGCCGATGATCAGCTCGTACTTACCCTGCGCGAGATCGTTGAACCAAAAATCGCCGTACGCGTCTGTGATCGCTTCCCAGATCTTGTTGCCGTTTGCAAGGCGGCAACGCGCACCGATGATGACTTCCTTTTCGATCGGATCGTACAGCGTACCCGCGACAAACTTGCCGGGGATATTGCGGTAATAGACCTTCGGACGCAGTCCCGTTTCCGGTTCGCGTACAGTCGCACCGACGATGAAATCCTGCAACTCCGATTCTTCGCCGAATCCGAGCGCGCCCGTCGGACACGCTTCGACGCAGCGCGGCTGATCGTAACCGTGGTCGAGCAGATGTGCACAACCCGTACATTTCTGGGCGAT
>JAISKP010000061.1 GCA_031260885.1 Eubacteriales Family XIII. Incertae Sedis bacterium | reverse complement strand
TGGCGCAGTAAGTGCGATTGAAATTTTGGTGGAGTAAGTGCGACGGCCGCGCGCCCCTGGGGTCGCACTTACTTTTGCAACTGACCTGTCCTTATTTTGTATCTACGCTGCATACTTATATAGTATTTTTGAATAATTATACATTGCAAGTTGCAAATTTCAGTGTGTGTGATATACTAAATTCTGTATTTTCAAAGGAAATTTCAGTTTAGAACGAATGAGAACGGAGGCTGCAGCATAAAATGTCTGACAAAATCGTACTTGCATATTCAGGAGGTCTTGATACATCGATCATCCTGACATGGTTAAAAGAAAAATATAGCGCCGAGATCATAGCGGTCTGCTGTGATGCGGGACAGGACGATGACTTCGCTGCGGTTGAAGCAAAGGCATACAAAACGGGCGCTTCAAAATCCTACGTCATCGACATGCGGGAAGAATTCGTGACGGATTACATCTGGCCGACCCTGAAGGCAGGTGCGATCTACGAAAACGACTACCTGCTCGGAACATCGATGGCACGTCCACTCATGGCAAAGAAACTCGTTGAAATCGCATGGAAAGAAGGCGCAACCTACATTGCGCACGGCTGTACAGGTAAGGGAAATGATCAGGTTCGCTTTGAATCCACGATCCGCGCATTGGATCCGGAATTGAAGATCATCGCACCTTGGCGCATCTGGGACTTCAAATCCAGAGAAGATCTCATCGACTATGCCGCAGCACACGACATTCCGATCGATCAGACAAAAGCCAAGATCTACAGTCGGGACCAGAACCTATGGCATATCAGCCATGAAGGCGGCAATCTGGAAGACACCTGGGCGGAACATTTAGATGATCTTCATGTCATGAGCGTCCCGATCGAAAAGGCACCTGACAAACCCGTCTTCGTGGAAATCGATTTTGAGGCCGGTATCCCAGTCGCGATCGACGGTGAGAAACTCGGTCCCGTTGAACTCCTTGAAAAGCTCAACAAACTCGGCGGTGAAAACGGCGTCGGCACGATCGATATCGTTGAAAACAGACTCGTCGGCATGAAGAGCCGCGGCGTTTACGAGACGCCGGGTGGCACAATCCTCATGAAGGCACACTACGCGCTCGAAAAGCTCATCCATGATCGTGAAACCATCGCCTTTAAGAATCTGGTTGCTCAGAAATACGCGCAGATGGTCTACGATGGTCAGTGGTTTACGCCCCTGCACGAGGCTTTAGACGCTTTTGTCGACATCACATCGAAAAACGTCACGGGCACGGTGCGCATGGAACTCTACAAAGGCAACGCCCTGCCGACAGCGACCAAATCGGATTATTCCCTGTTTAACGTAGAATTTGCCACATTCGGTGCGGATGAAGTATACAATCAAAAAGATGCGGAGGGTTTCATCAATCTCTTCAGCCTCCCGATGAAAATCCGCGCAATCCAGGAATCAAAACAAAAACAGCAGGTGAAGAACTATGAAACTTTGGACGGGAAGATTTACAAAAGAGATTAGCGGATTTGCCGATGCATGGGCAGCGTCGATCGAGGTTGATCAGGCGCTTTACCGCGAGGACATCCTCGGAAGTCAGGCACACTGCCGCATGCTTGCGCGCGCAGGAATTCTTACCGAGGAGGACGCGGATCTAATTTTGGTCGGTCTCAGCGAGATTCTCGCGGACATCGAAGGTGGTAAAATCGAGTTCCAGGTCGAAACCGAGGACATCCATATGAGCATCGAGCATCTGCTGACCGAACGCATCGGCGAAGCCGGCAAGCGGTTGCATACCGCGCGCAGCCGGAACGATCAGGTCGCGACGGATATCCGGCTTTGGCTCAAGGAGGATATTCTCTCTTCGATCACGCTGATCAAGGGTCTCTGCAAGACGCTTGTTACGCTCGCGGCGCAGCATACCGAGACCGTGATGCCCGGATACACGCATCTGCAACATGCGCAGCCCGTTTCCTTCGCGTTTCACCTGCTTGCCTACAACCAGATGTTCACGCGCGATGCCGAGCGGCTATGGGACTGTTACGGACGGACGGACAGGCTTCCGCTCGGCGCCGGAGCGCTCGCCGGCACAGACTATGACACCGATCGGCAATTTCTTGCGGAAGAGCTTGAATTTGCAGGCGTCTGCCCGAATGCAATGGATGCGGTGAGCGATCGGGACTTTGTGATCGAATACATCTCCGCCGCCTCAATCTGCATGATGCACCTCTCCCGCTTCTGCGAAGAGTTGATTCTCTGGAGCAGCAGCGAGTTCTCGTTCATCGAGATGGACGATGCATACAGTACGGGCAGCAGCATCATGCCGCAGAAAAAAAATCCCGATATGGCAGAGCTCATACGCGGAAAGACCGGTCGCGTATACGGCGATCTGATCGCGATTCTGACCATCATGAAGGGGCTGCCGCTCGCTTATAATAAGGACATGCAGGAAGATAAACTGCCGCTATTCGATGCGTCCGAAACGCTGAAAAGCGCGCTTACCGTCTTCAATGAGATGATCAAAACCATGACGGTAAAAAAAGAAGCGATGGCCGCTGCCGCGAAGACCGGATTTATGAACGCGACCGATGCTGCCGATTATCTTGTGAAAAAAGGCGTTCCGTTCAGGGAATGTCATGAGATCGTCGGGAAGCTCGTGCTGCACTGCCTCGGCAAAGGCGTCGCGATTGAAGATCTGCCGATCGAAGAGCTCAAGACGTTTTCGGATAAATTCGACGAAGATGTCTACGAGAAACTTACCCCCCTTGCCTGCATGAATGCAAAACAATCGGAAGGCGGGACGTCCGTTCTGCGCGTCGTAGAGCAGATTGAAAAACTGAAAGACTGATGCGGAAAGCCGTCATTATTTAACGTAGGCGGCACCCGACGCAATACGTAGTGACAGCTAAAACAATCCGAGCAGCAGATCCAGCTTGTGATCTGCGGATTGCAGCACCGCCTCATAAATGCCTGAATGATCGCCTGTCTTGATCGCGGTAGACAGGCGTTTGTTATATTCCTGCTCGGAAAGCCCGATCTGCACGATCGGAAGTCCGTTGTGCATGAGTTCATATTGGAGTGCCGTACGCGCAAGCATCTCAGACTTCTCTTCAAACGGATACACCCGAACGATGCCATCATGCAGCGCAGCTGCTCGTTCGATATAGTTCTCAAAGGAACCGCTGCCGTAAATGTTTCGAAAAAGTGCTTCAAGACCTTCTTCTACTTCCGAATAATACGGCGGCGTATAGTCGAGATGAAAAAGTGCCGGCGTTACCCGGCGAAATTCCGGCGTTTTGTCATCTGTCAGAATGCCATAAAGCTTTACGAGTTGACGTACATCGATTGTTATATCCATGTCAATCATGAAAGCAAACTCTTTTAAAAGCGTTCTGCGTCGGTCGGCCTCCCCGTGTTCCGCAAGTGAGATCTCTGGAACGAAACCGCCGTCAATGATGCGACTCACACCTTCATGTGTCAGACTGCTGCCCTCGAGTTTCAAATCTGTATAAGTGAAATCAAAGAGATCAAGCTTATCGACAGTAATCCTGATGACTTCCGGAAAGGGGCGCTTCATTCTGAGAAGCTTCTTTTTTTTCTCAATCTCTTGAAACACGGTTGTTTTACTGCTGTTCTTTGCGCTTCTGGAAGAATTCAGTCGCGGGACCCGGGAACATCGCCGCAGTCAAAACATCCTCGGGCTGTGTGATATATTCGGCATATTGTTCTCTGGTCTTCTCCAACTCGGGAGCGATGTCGTCCGCCGGACGATGCGTGATGCGCGTCTTATCTCCGCGCCTCAAAATCTGAGCGGCGACTTCGTCGGTGATCGGAACCGGGGTCGCACCGTATTTTCCGCGCACAACATCCATGACTTCCCGCGAAATGGTCTTGTAGCGTTCTCCCGCAAGAACGTTCATGACAGATTGCGTTCCGACGATCTGACTCGACGGCGTCACGAGCGGCGGATAACCGAGATCCTTACGGACTTCAGGCACTTCGCGCAAAACAGCCTCAAATTTATCCATCGCGTTTGCCTGTTTGAGCTGTGAGACGAGGTTCGAAAGCATGCCGCCGGGAACCTGATAGATCAGCGTATTGATGTCGACGCCCATGAGTTTCGGGTCGAGCAGACCTTCCGCAATATACTTTTCACGGATCGGTCTGAAATATTCCGCCGCCTCGTTCAGCTTTGCCATATCGAGCCCTGCATAGATCTCGTCGCTACGGTCAAACGCATAAGCAATCGGCTCTGTAGGCGGCTGGGACGTCCCTTCCGCAAACGGTGAAAGTGCTGTGTCGATGATATCCACACCCGCTTCAGCGGCTTTGAGCAACGTCATACTGCCGAGTCCGCTCGTCGCATGCGTGTGCAGTTCCAGCGGAATGTTTGCCTTGCGCTTGATCTCTTTTACGAGTTTATAGGTGCCGTATGGATCAAGCAGACCGGCCATGTCCTTGAGACAGATCGAATCCGCGCCCATCTGTTCCAATTCGAGGATCAGATTGACAAACATCTCCGGCGTATGGACAGGACTCAGCGTATAGGATAACGCCGCCTGCGCATGTCCGCCATGTTTCTTCGTCGCCCTGATCGAAGATTCCAAATTTCTCGTATCATTGAACGCATCGAATATCCGAATGATGTCAATCCCGTTTCCGATCGCCCGCGCGATGAACTCATCGACCATATCATCGGCATAGTGCTTGTAGCCGAGCAGATTCTGCCCGCGAAGAAGCATTTGAAGTTTCGTTTTCTTTACGTGCTTGCGAAAGGTCCTGAGTCGGTCCCATGGATCTTCGTTGAGAAAGCGCAGACTCGCATCAAACGTAGCACCGCCCCACCATTCCCACGCATGGTACCCTACTTCATCCAGAATTTCAAGCGCCGGCAGCATTTCTTCCGTTCTCATTCTCGTAGCAATGAGGGATTGATGCGCATCGCGCAATATCGTTTCCGTAAATTTGATCTGTCTTCTGTTTTCACCTATAATATCCGGCATTCTTCCGTACCTCCGATGGTATCTGCATTGTTATGAATTTTAACACGTCCGAAACAATCGTCTGAACACAGTTAGTATATCATATTCGGGATCACCAATGTAGCCCAGTGATCGGAAGTGATCGGAAGCAGTTGATGGAATAAAAATTTTAAATGCAGATATAGAAAATATATGTCCGAAAATCCGCATGTAAAACCGAAATTTGTAGGCGTTGGGGATGGGTCAGTTGCAAAAGTAAGTGCGACCCCTAAGGGAGGATCGGAAAAATCGGAAGAGTCGTTGAGAAATCGGGACAAAAAAAGTATTTGATATCGCGGCAAAGAAGACTAAA
>JAISKP010000017.1 GCA_031260885.1 Eubacteriales Family XIII. Incertae Sedis bacterium | reverse complement strand
GGAGAGTCCTTTCAGAGAACGTTCCATAGAAGAAAATCTGAAGTTGTGCACGGAGATGCGCGCGGGAAAATATGCGGACGGTGAAAAGGTGCTGCGTGCGAAGATCGATATGGCGTCACCGAACATCAACCTGCGCGACCCCGTGCTCTATCGCATTGCGCACGCCGAGCACCACAACACGGGCGACGCATGGTGCGTCTATCCGATGTATGACTACGCGCACCCGATCGAGGACGCGATCGAGGATGTGACGCACTCGCTCTGCACGATGGAGTTTGAAGATCACAGACCGCTGTACAACTGGGTGCTCGAGTCGCTCGACTGGCTCGCCCCGCCCCGCCAGATCGAGTTTGCGCGCCTGAACCTGACCCATACGGTGATGAGCAAGCGTTACCTCAAGGCGCTCGTCGATCAGGGCGATGTGGACGGTTGGGACGATCCCAGAATGCCCACGATCGCAGGCATTCGCCGCCGCGGTTACACGCCGGAAGCGGTCAGAAACTTCTGCGATCAGATCGGGCTCGCGAAGGCGAACAGCACGGTGGATATCGAGTTCTTAGAACATTGCGTCCGGGACGATCTGAAGACGCGCTGTGAATCCCGCAACGTGGTCTTTGATCCGATCAAGGTCGTGATCACAAACTACCCGGCGGGACAGGCGGAAGACGCCGTGATGGAGAACAACCGCGAGGTGCCGGAACTCGGCGAGCGGTCGGTTCCGTTCAGCCGTGAGATCTACATCGACGGTGAGGACTTCATGGAGGTTCCCGCGAAGAAATATTTCAGGCTCTTCCCCGGAAATGAAGTCCGGCTCAAGGGTGCATACTTCATCACCTGTAATGAAGTCGTGAAAAACGAAGATGGGACGGTCAAAGAGTTGCATTGCAGCTACGATCCCGCGACGAAAAGCGGCGAGGGCTTCGAGGGGCGCAAGGTAAAGGGGACGATCCACTGGGTTGACGCCGCCACAGCGGCGAAGATCACGATCCGCGAATACGATTACCTCATGGCGGAGGACGAGGCGGGCAATCAGACGCTCAATCCGGATTCGGAACGGGTGATCACGTGTCTCGCCGAGCCGCTGATCGCCGAGGCCGCGCCCGGGGAACGGTTCCAGTTTTTCCGGCACGGGTATTATATCGCCGACACAAAGCTGACCACGGACACGGAGAAAGTGTTCAACAGCATCGTAGGGCTGAAAAGCTCATGGAAATAATGAGGCATGTATATGGATTATTACAAGGAATCACTTCATCTGCATCGGCTGAACAACGGCAAGCTTGAAGTCGTCAGCAAGGTTCCCGTCGAGACGCGGGAAGACCTCAGCATCGCTTACACGCCCGGCGTCGCACAGCCCTGTCTGGAGATCGCGGCGAATCCGGAAGAGGCCTACAACCTCACGATTAAAGCACACACGGTCGCGGTGGTCAGCGACGGCAGCGCCGTCCTCGGACTCGGCAACATCGGCGGTCTGGCGGCGATTCCGGTGATGGAGGGAAAGTCCGTCCTCTTTAAAAAATTCGCAGGTCTCGACGCGTTCCCAATCTGTCTCGATACGCAGGATACGAACGAG
Organism: Eubacteriales Family XIII. Incertae Sedis bacterium; assembly: GCA_031260885.1. Classification (GTDB taxonomy): domain Bacteria; phylum Bacillota; class Clostridia; order Peptostreptococcales; family Anaerovoracaceae; genus JAISKP01. The sequence continues at coordinate 15,782 of JAISKP010000017.1, read as the reverse complement.
ATCGTCGAAACCATCAAGCGCATCGCACCGGTCTTCGGCGGCATCAATCTCGAAGATATTTCCGCGCCCCGGTGTTTCGAGGTGGAACGCCGGCTCATCGAAGCGCTCGACATCCCCGTCTTTCACGATGATCAGCACGGGACGGCAGTGGTCGTCACGGCGGCGGTCATCAACGCGTTCCGCTTCTTAAAGAAGCCGCTCAAACAGGTAAAGGCCGTCGTCAACGGTGCGGGCGCCGCAGGTCATGCGGTCGTCCGGATGCTGCTTTCCGTAGGCATCACGGATATCCTGATCTGCGACAGCCAAGGCATCATCTCAACGGATCGCTTTTCACAGTTTGGAGAGGATAAGTTGGAACTGCTCGAGATCACGAACAAGGACAATGTCACCGGCACCCTAACGGATGCCGTAGCGGGCAGGGATCTGTTCATCGGCGTTTCGGCGCCGAAGGTTCTGACGGCGGAGATGGTACGTACGATGAACGAAGACTGCGTCGTCTTTGCGATGGCGAACCCGGAGCCGGAGATCAAACCGGAACTCGCGAAGGGTGCCGGTGCGCGTATCGTGGGAACCGGTCGTTCGGATTTCCCAAATCAAATCAACAATGTGCTCGTGTTCCCGGGGATGTTCAAGGGTGCGTTAAATGCCCGTGCAAAGAAGATCACGGAGGAGATGAAGACTGCGGCCGCGTACGCGCTTGCAGGATTGATCACTGACAACGAGCTGACAGAGGAATACGTCATCCCGTCCGTCTTCAAGGAAGGTGCCTGTGACGCCGTCGCTGAAGCCGTCGCAAACGCTTGGAAGCAGCAGGAGTTATAATTGCGCAATTTGCACCGCACAAAAATGAATATGCGCGTGCCGGTCATCGGTTTTCTGACCGCAATGTGCCTTCTGGGTGCGGCGTTTGTCTTTTTTGTGTTGCCCGAAGATTCGGCGATCTATGAGATCGGCGGCTTCACCGTTTCGGAGCGGAGCGCACAACCGGTTTTGGTCAGAACTTGGCATCTCAATCAGGAAGAAATCGAGGGGAAAACGGATCCGTCTTTTTTGTGGTCGGTGGCAATGGGCTATAAAAGCATCGAGACGCCAGACGCCGCCGTGACGGTGGAGGAACTGGGCATCGTGGATGACATGGCGCTGCTGCTGGTTCATTGCGGCAGCTGGGATACGGAAAAGCCGCTGCCCATTAAAGTTGTATACGAGAAATCCGCTGTGAACGCGCAACCTACCGGCTTTTGCCGCTTTGATCTGCAGGACTACATTACGGACGACGCTTCGGAAGTGCAGGGCGCGGAAGCGCTCGCGCATTACCGAGCGTTCACCGCACTGGTCGATCGTTTTCACAGCGTTACGGAGGTCGTCGCATATTTCGGAGATGAGAAGAATGTGCGTTACGAAGCGGACTACAGCGCGCATCCCCGGAAGGACTATGAGATCTTTTCGCGCGGCACGGCCGATTGTGACGAGATCGCGATCCTCGTGTGTTCGGCGATCAAGCGGGTAGACCCGTCCGCCGATGTACGCATCGTCGAATGGTTCCCGGAAGGTTATGCTGCGGGTACAAACGATGTGATGCACGCCTTGGTGCAGATCGGTACTCGGGACGGATATATTACGTTCGATCCACGGCTCAGTTCCGACGGCATCCTGCGCCCTGCGGCGGCGGTACCGCGGGATTACAACGGTTACGCAGATATCAATCCGCTTTTGAGCGACGAACAGTTCAGCAATCATATCAGAGCATATTCTTATAAAGGAGACGTTGCAGTCGAAACGGTATAGTCCGTTAAAATCGTCCGTTAGAGCCGTCCGGCAATCGTCCGGCAGAAATTCGGAAGGCGGACTTGGTCACAGTTAGGGCTCCGCAAGGGGCATGAAATCGGAGGTTGGAACGATGTCCGGAATACTCGGAAAAATATTTACAAAAAAAGGAACCATCATCTTGTCGGTTGTGTTGCTTGTGCTCGCCGGTGGTCTGTTTGCATATACGATGAGTGCAATCACCATCAAGGCGTCCGCTGTCTCCCGGGACATCACGGGCGCTGCCGGAAACGACGCTGCGATCAATCCGGCGAGATTTGAAGAATATCTGAAGAGCCTGCCCGAGGCGCTTCTCCCCGATGAGGCGGATCAGGCGATGAAACTGATCAACGAGGCACGTGAAGCGGAAGGACTTCAGCCGCTCGAGATCGATCTGAGCGATGATGTCTATAAGTCAGCCGTGATCAGGCTTTTCGAGATCACCGTCAACAAACAACAATATTATGGCGGCGATCATACGAGACCGGACGGCAGTCCGTGGTATACGGTATCCGCGGTGATTTACGGTGAAAATATCGGCGCGGACAACAGCGCCGAGAAAATGGTCAAGGCATGGCTGAAGTCCGACAAACTGAAAGCAAATCTGCTGAACGAAGACTATAACATGATGGCGCTCACCGCGATGAAAATCGGAAAACATACCTTTTGGGCGCTCGAATTTTCACCCAACAGAATTTATACGGTCACGTTCGATCCGGGCATCGGCACGGTAACGGAAACATCCCGTACCGTCTTTGGTCCCATTGCGATCGGCACGTTGCCGAAGGCGGAATCCCCGGGCTATCGGTTTGACGGATGGTATACGGATGCGGAAGCGGGTACCGAGGTTACGACTGCAACGATTGTCAACGCGAACGCGACCTATTATGCACACTGGTCGGAGATCAAGCGGTTTGTGGTCACCTTTGATGCAAACGGCGGCAGTGTCGCCGAATCTTCGCGTACGGTGGATGAGGGTGATTTCCTCGGATTCCTGCCGACGCCGACCAGAAACGGATACACCTTCGACGGTTGGTGGACGCATGCGACAGCCGGCGTAAGGGTCACTTCCGAAACGACCGTTACCGAAGCTGTGGTCTACTATGCGCGCTGGATACCGGTAAAGAGATATACGATTAGCTTCAATCCAAACGGCGGCAGTGTCTCCGAAGTGTCGCGTCCCGTAGAGCAGGGTAAGGCCGTCGGCACGCTGCCGACGGCGACAAGAGCCGGATACGTCTTTGACGGCTGGTACACAGCGGCTACCGGTGGAAGTAAAGTCAGTCCGGCCACAACCGTTACGGCGGACGCGACCTATTATGCGCATTGGATCGAAGCGAAGAAATATGTTGTGAGCTTCAATGCGAACGGCGGCACGGTTTCGGAACCCTCGCGTTCCGTGGAGGAGAATAAGGCCATCGGCACGCTGCCGACGCCGACAAGAACAGATTATGCGTTCGACGGCTGGTTCACAGCGGCTACGGGCGGTACGGCGATCAGCGCGGCAACGACGGTCACGGCAGCCGTGACCTATTACGCGCACTGGACGCCGGTCGTGAAATATACGGTGAGTTTCAATGCGAACGGCGGCACGGGCACAGAAGCGACGCGTCAGGTCGCAAACAACAGCGCCATCGGCACGCTGCCGACGCCGACCTATTCCGGCTATACCTTTAACGGCTGGTTCACAGCGGCTTCGGGCGGTACGCAGATCAGCGCAGCGACGACGGTCACGGGGGATGTGACCTATTACGCACAATGGACAGCGATCATCTATCAGACGGTTACATTCAATCCGAACGGCGGCGCGGGCACAGAAGCGACGCGTCAGGTCGCAAACAACAGCGCCGTCGGTGCGCTGCCGACGGCGACATTGGGAGGTTCGACCTTTGTCGGTTGGTTTACGGATCCTGCGGGCGGCATCCAGGTTCTTGACAGCACCGTCATTACCGCTTCGGTGACCTTTTACGCACACTGGACAACGCCGTAGCATTGAAAGGGCGTTGTCTCAACATTGCGAACAGCGTGGGTATGTATAGCTAATGGAGCAAGACATGGAGTACCGGACCGAAAAGGATACGATGGGCGAAGTCAAAGTCCCCGCGGACAGGCTTTGGGGCGCGCAGACACAGCGCAGCCTCGAAAATTTTGCGATCGGCGAGGAGAAAATGCCGAAGGAGATCATTCGCGCCTTCGCCGTACTGAAAAAGGCGGCGGCGCTCGCTAATGCGGAGCTGGACGTGCTGCCGGCGGAGAAGGCGGATGCCATCGCGGCGGTCTGCGACCGTATCCTCGCAGGCGAACTCGACGCGGAATTTCCGCTCGCCGTCTGGCAGACCGGCAGCGGCACGCAGACCAACATGAACATCAACGAGGTCATCGCGCACCTGACGGGTCTGCACCCGAACGACGACGTGAACAAAGGGCAGAGCTCAAACGACACCTTCCCGACGGCGATGCACATCGCGGCGGTGTGCGCCGTGCAGGAACAGCTTCTGCCCGCAACGATCGAGCTGATGGATACCTTCGGCGACCTCGCCGTCCGCTATCAGGACATCATCAAGATCGGTCGCACGCATCTGCAGGATGCCACGCCGCTCCGGCTCGGCATGGAGATCAGCGCTTGGTGTGCGATGCTCGATCAATGCTACGGCATGATCAACGGCGCGCTGGCGTACGTTTACAGGCTCGCGCTCGGCGGTACGGCCGTCGGCACGGGGCTCAATACGCATCCGATGTTTGCGGACACCGCTGCCGGCTACGTGCTCCATTTGACGGGTTACGACTTCTATTCTTCGCCGAATATGTATCATGAGCTCACGAGCAAGGACGGACTCGTCCATCTGCACGGTGCGCTGAAAGCACTGGCAGCGGACCTCATGAAGATCGCAAACGACGTCCGCTGGCTCTCGTCCGGTCCGAGGTCCGGCATCGGCGAGCTCATCATTCCCGAGAACGAACCGGGCAGCTCGATCATGCCGGGCAAGGTGAATCCGACCCAGTGCGAGGCCCTGACGATGGTGTGCGCGCAGGTCATGGGCAACGACGTGACGGTCGGCATCGCGGCATCGCAGGGCAACTTCCAGCTGAATGTGTACATGCCCGTGCTCGCCTATAACGTCCTGCAATCCATCCGCCTGTTAACGGACGCGATGAAGTCCTTTAATAAGCACTGTGCGGTCGGCATCCGTCCGAACGAGGCGGTCATCAAAAAGCATCTGGACGATTCGCTCATGCTCGTCACGGCGCTGACGCCCAAGATCGGTTACGACAAGGCGGCGGAAATCGCAAAATACGCCCACAAGCACGATGCGACGCTGAAAGAGGCTGCTGTCGCGCTCGGCGCGCTCACCGAAGCGGAATTCGATGCGGCGGTAGATCCCGCCGATATGGTCTGACTACAGTTTTTTAAAACGCGAACGAAACCGAAATTTGGTTAAAAAAAGCCCTTTTAATGACCAAATTCGTCAGTTGCCTGCGTTTGTGGACAAGAACGCGCTTCAACTGTATAATAAATAATTGAATTATGGCGTGAAGCAAACCCGCCCGGGGGCGGTTTTGCGGGCGGGGTTTGGTCCTGCGCAATGGGTTGCCGCGAACCTTGTCAGGTCCGGAAGGAAGCAGCAATAAACGGATTTTCCCATGTGCCGCAGATCAGCCTGATCCCGCCCGCAAAGCCGCCTGCAGGTACAATCGAAATGGATGTAAATCCCGAAATGTCCGAAGAAAAATACGAAGCGATATACCGAAAATTCCGTCCCGAGACCTTCGATGAGGTCATCGGGCAGGATCACATCGTCCGCGTGCTGAAGACGCAGATCGCAGACGGCAGCACTTCGCACGCCTACCTGTTCTGCGGCACGCGCGGGACGGGCAAGACCACGATGGCACGCCTGCTTGCAAAGGGCGTGAACTGCCTCTCGGACGGCGATCAGCCCTGCGGCGTTTGTGAAAATTGTATCAGTATCAAAAACGGAACTTTTGTCGACGTGATTGAGATCGACGCCGCTTCGAACAACGGCGTGGACAACGTCCGCGAGCTGAGAGACAGCGTGATCTATCCGCCGAGCGCCGGCAGGAACAAAGTCTACATTATAGACGAGGTGCACATGCTGACGAAGCAGGCGTTCAACGCCCTGCTCAAGACGCTCGAAGAACCGCCCGAACACGTCCTCTTCATCCTTGCGACGACGGAGGCTTCCAAGATCCTCGCGACGATTCAGTCCAGATGTCTGCGGTTCGACTTTCACCGCATCCCCGCGGCGCAGATCATGAATTCCATGAAGGAAATCTGCAAAAAACTCAATGTTCCGGCGGAGGACGATGCCCTCGCGCTGCTTGCATCAAATGCCGACGGCTCCGTGCGCGATGGGCTGAGCCTGCTCGAACAATGCGTCTCGGCGGTGCCTGCAGCGGCAAAAGACGCCGGTGCACACGGCATCACCCGTGAACTCGTCCTCGAACTGATCGGGAGTCCCGGGGATCAGTTGATCTCGGAATTGACCGCGCACGTAGTCGCCGGACAAACAACGGAAGCCTTAATTTTGCTGGATGAAATGCTCGCTTCGGGAAAAGAGAACACACGCATTATCGAAGAGTGGATCGATTATTTTCACAGTACGCTTTTGATCCGGTTTGTGAAAAATCCGGAGCGGCTCATCGGACGTTCCGAAGAGAGCATAAAAATGATCAAAAAACAGAGCGAAGACTTTGACGTAAGCTTCATCAACGACAGCATCTATCGTCTGTCGAAGTTGCTGAATGAAACGAGATGGTCATCACACACACGAATTCTGTTGGAAATGGCAATCATCGAAATGAGTGAACGAAAGGAACTGTAAATGGGTAAAGGAATGAAGGCCGGCAAGAAAAAACCGGCGGGTGGCGGCTCCGGCGGCAATTTTAAAGGCATGAACAACCAGCAGGCGGAGCAGATCCGTCAGCTTCAGGCGATGCAGGCGCAGATGGACGCAGTTCAGGCCGACCTCGAGCAGAAGGAAGTCGAGACCACAGCGGGTGGCGGCGCAGTCGCGGTCAAGGTGAACGGTAAGAAGGAAGTGCTTTCCGTGAAGATCGATCCCGAGGTGATGGACAAGGACGATCCGGAAATGCTCCAGGATCTGATCGTCGTCGCGGTCAACGAGGCGCTCCGCCAGATGGAGGAAATCTCACAGGCCGAGATGGAAAAAGTCACAGGAGGCTTGAATCTTCCGTTCTGAGAGACGGCCAGAGACCTAACCCAAAGGAAAATATGTCAAACTATCCAAAACCTTTACAGAAATTAATCAACGAGCTTTCCAAGCTGCAGGGCGTCGGTGTCAAAACCGCCCAGCGGCTTGCGTTCCAGATCCTCGGCATGAACGACGACGATGCATTTGCGATCGCCGACGCCATCACGTCCGCCAAAAAAGAGCTGAAATACTGTTCCGTCTGCGGCAATCTGACCGACGAGGATCCCTGCGCGATCTGCACGGATACTGCGCGCGACCGCTCCGTCATCTGCGTCGTGGAGTCTCCGAGGGACGTATCGGCGATCGAACGTATGCGCGAATACAAGGGGCTGTATCATGTCCTGCACGGGGCGATCTCACCGATGGATGGCATCGGACCGGATCAGATCAATCTGAAGCAGCTCATCATCAGGCTTCAGGAAAACGACGAAGTCGGTGAAGTCATCATCGCAACAAACCCGAATATAGAAGGAGAGGCGACCGCGATGTATGCGGCGAAGCTCATTCGTCCGTCCGGCATTCGGGTGTCGCGCATCGCGCACGGCGTTCCGGTCGGCGGAGATCTCGACTATACGGACGACATCACGTTATCCCGCGCCATGGAAGGGCGTCGCGAAATTTAGAATGCGCACCGAGGCATCTGCCGCCCTGACATGCGCAAGGGCAATGGAAGACCTCAACGAAATCTGATCGCAAGATTGACAGCGCGAGACGCGTGGAATACAATTTGCATATAAAAAAACACAATTTTCTGAAAATGGAAATTGTCTGTTTTTATTAATTCGTGAATTCGTGGTAAATAGTGCAGGGCGGGGGCTCGAATGACAACGACCGGGCATACAAAGAGCAACATCATGAATACGGACGCACGCGGGCTCAGGAAACATAAGATGAGCACGTTTACGATCGTATTCATGATCTTTTCTCTTGTTGCGGCGGGATGCTATGGGATCGAAGATATGATTCCGGAATCCGGTCCGGGATTAACCCTGATTCTTTTGATCGTACTGCCGTTCGTTTGGGGGCTGCCCTTTGGATTGGTCGCATCGGAACTCGGATCGGTCAGACCGCAGGAAGGCGGTTATTATAAATGGGTACAGGAAGCGCTCGGTGAGTTCTGGGGGTTCCAGGCAGGTTGGTGGCGGACGATCTCCATCTATATCGACAATACGCTCTATGTCGTGCTCGCGGGTGGTTATCTGAGCGGCATGTTCGATATGAGCCCGGTCGGAGAATTCCTTTTCAAGGCGGCGATGATCCTGCTCTTTATGTGGATCAACATCCGAGGCGTCGGGGATGTCGGGGTCGTCACAAACATCCTTTCGATCTTCGTCATCGCAGCGTTTGCGATGGTCGCGATCATCGGGTTTGCAAACTGGGGCGGCAACCCGTTCGAGCCGTTAACCGCTTATCCGATCGAGGCACCGACAGACTGGATCTTCTACATCGGCGCCGGACTTTCGATCGGGATGTGGATGTATTCGGGCTACGAATCGATGTCGACGATCGCGGGGGAGATCGAGGATCCACAGGTCATTTCGAAAGCGACGCTGATCTCTGTACCGCTCATCATGGCGACCTACATCCTGCCGACGATGGCGTCGATCTCCGCGTTCAAAACGGAGGGGGCGGCATTTGATTTTTCAATGTGGGGCTCCGAGGGCGATGGTGTCATCGGATATGCGAGCCTTGCGGATCATTTTATGGGACCGGCCTTCGGCATTTTCTTCGGCGTTGTGGCCGTGGTCGCACAGGGTTCCATCTTCAATACGTATATTGCGTCGGGTTCCCGCGGATTCTTTTCGCTTGCCGACGATCATCTGGCACCGAAGTTTCTCGTTAAGGTAGATAAAAAACACGGCGTGCCTTACGTCGCGGTCATCTCGGTCGCCGTCGTCAATCTTGCGCTCTGCATGGTCGATTTTTCCACGCTCGTGGTGGTGGACGTCTTCCTGCTCGTTTCGTCCTATATTCTGGTCTATATTTCCGCCCTGATTCTGCGGAAGCGCATTCCGAAGCACGAATACAAATTCAGGATTCCGGGCGGTTACGGTTTTCTGTGCGTGCTCTGTATCGTTCCGATCTGCATTGCGTTTTTCTCGTTTCTGATCAATGGTTCGGATTATTTCATCGGCGGCATGGTCGGCATCCTGTCCGGACCGATTATTTACTACATCTGGAAGCGGATGTACGGCGGGTTGGCAAAGGTGAACCCGGCGCACAATCCGGTGAATCCGAAGACGCACCTCGCATCCCGCGACCTGACACGCATGGCCGTTCTGTTCGGGATTCTGACCCTGGTCGGCATCGCGGGAAGTTTCTTCCTGCCGTGGTATGAGGCGGAATGGGCATTCCCGGACGATTACGATATGACCTTGTTTGCCGGGCAGACCGCAATGTGGCATGCAATTCGCATCGCGACGATTGTTTCGGGAGGGCTCACGATCGTTTTGGTCGTGTTCGGGAAGTTATTTGATTCGGAAAAACCGGTGGATTCCGGAGAATTGACGGGTTGACAAAGGGTTTATTGGTTCGTGTCGTTCGCGTAAGAAGTAGAAATCATTTTTTATTTTTTTAGAGGAGGTTGTTGCAATGGCTATGGAAGAAAAAAGACAAGTGGATAAGAGCGACGAGACGCTCAACCGGGGTATATTATCCTGGCACGTCTCACTCATCGCGCTCGGCGGCATCATCGGATCCTGTTATTTTCTGGGTCTTGGACTTACTTTTCACGATATGGGGGCAGGCGCGGTTCTGATCTCATACGCGCTTGCGGGCATTACGATCTACGGCGTTATGCAGTCGTTCGCCGAATTGCTCGTCAATATCCCGAGGCGCGGCTCGTTCGTATCCTATACGCGTGAATTCATGGGCGACACGGCATCCGCCGGCATCGGTTGGGCGTTCTGGGCAAACTGGGTTTGCTATATCCCATCGGAAGCGTTGGCTGTCGCGACCTTCGTGAACGCGCTGTTCTTCCACGGGCAGGACAACAGCGCCTATCATTGGCAGACCTTCCTGTGGGGCATCATCGCACTCGCGCTGCTCACCATCATCAACGTCTATCAGGTTAAGTGGTTCGGACACATTGAATCCATCATGGCCATTGTGAAAATCGCTGCAATCGTCCTATTCATCATCGCGGCGATCGTCATCTGGCTCGGCATTGCGAACCACGGCGCGACCGTATCCAATGAGGATGGAGAATCCTTCACGATTGCGTCGGGCTTCATCGGACTCAAGGCGATGCTGAGTCAAACCGGTCTTTCGGCCGTAAAACAGCTTTTCCCGGGCGGCGGTCTCATCATCATCACGATGATGATCTGGACCCTCGTGAATTTCCAAGGTTCCGAGATCGTCGGTCTTTCCGCTGCCGAGACGCAGAATCCGGAAAAGAACGTACCGGCTGCCTGCAAGAAGGTTGCATTCAGAATCATCCTCATCTATCTCGTTCCGATTTTCATCCTTTCACTGATCATGCCGCATTTTGCAGCGACGCTCGATGACTCGGTGTTTGCACAGGCGCTCGTCGCTTACGGCTTCGGTTGGGGTGCGAAGATCTTTGAAGTCGTCACGCTCATCGCCGCATTCTCGTGCGCAAACTCCGGCTTCTACGGAACGGTGCGTTCGCTCTACGGGCTTTCCGTCGAAGGACTCGCACCGAAGTTCCTGTCGAAACTGAACCGGTTCAGCACACCGCAGAAAGCGACGGTCTTCACCCTCGTGTTCGTTTGGGTGGTCTTTGTGTTTAGCTTTGTCATCGCAGAACTCGGATTCTTCGGCGGAGAGGACAATCACCTGTACATCGCGCTGATCGGCATCGCCGGTTTCACGGGTACGCTCTGCTGGGTCGGCATCCTGTACTCGCAGATCGTCTTCCGGAAGCGGCTGAAGGAAAGAGGTTACGATCCGCTCGGTGCCGGCGTTTTGAAGGTCAAGGCATCGTTCTTCCCGGGTCTTGCCTGGTTTGCAATCATCGTTCAAATCGCCGCCATGGTGCTGCTGATCTTCGAAGTGGGCGACGGTATTCCGATCTTCCTGCTCTCAATGGACATCATCATCGCGCCGATTACGATCTTTGCCGTACAGAAATATCGCGGGAAGATTCGCACGAACATTACGATCGGTGCGGACGAAGCGACCTTTGACGAGCGGTATCCGGTCAAAGACGGTTCCATCGCAGCGACTCAGGTGAAGGTTCAGAAGACGGAAAGCGGCAGCGGGACATTTCCTGCGGCGGTCGCGGTTCTTTTCACGGTCATCACGGTGGTTTTGTCGTTCGTTGCGATCAACTGGTGTCCGCTTGAGCTGGAGGAAGGTTACAGCATCTTCACAGATCCGGCGATGGGGCGCGTGTGGCTCGTGATGCTCGCAGAGCTTGTCACCTACGTGATCATCTTCCTCTCGATCCGTTCGCTGGGAAGAAGAACCAAACAGGTGTGAAATAATTAACAATTTCGTCGCAATTTCCTTGAAAAGAAGTATGTGACTCGCTATAATAAAGACACTGTTTTATCTATTTACGAGATAAGGGACTTGTCGCGGGCTTTACAACCCGTGAAAACTGTGAGGAGGCTAATAAAATTGGGTATCATCATATTTCTGATCCTATTCCCGCTCGTAATCTCTCTATTTCTCCTTCTGATTAAATCAGACAAAATCCGCGGACCGCTGGTCATCTTCTCGTCGATCGTGATAGCCGCTTCTTCTATCGCTTTTGTGGTCACAAGATTTGGAAGACCGGCAAAGCAGCTTCTGTGGCCCGGCGGCGGAACGGATACGGAGATGGTCGGGTATGCGATGATGGCGATTGAAGTGGCAATTGCCGTGCTGATCATCGTGCTGGGCATCAAGTACAAAAAGGTACTTTCTTCCGTGCTCGCATTTCTGCAATGCGGTCTTTTGGTTTGGTTTGAGTTTACGAAGGGGCACGAGATCGAGATTGCAAGCAATCTGTCGGTAGACAAACTATCGATGATCATGGTGCTCATCATCGGCATTATCGGTACGCTGATCTGCGTCTATGCCCTTGGATATATGAAGGATTTTGCGCATCATCATAGCGAAGGAAAAGACCGCAGACCGTACTTCTTCTTCCTGATGTTCCTGTTTCTTTCAGCGATGTTCGGCATCGTGCTGACAAATAACCTGATCTGGATGTACTTCTTCTGGGAGATTACGACCTTGTGTTCCTTCCTTCTGATCGGATACACAAGGACGCCTGAAGCAATTCGGAATTCATTCCGTGCGGTTCTTTTCAATCTGATTGGCGGACTTGCATTCGTGGTTGCGATCATCACGATCGGCAACATATTCTCCTTTATTGAGTTTGATCAATTCCTCGAATACGGTCGGACGGTGAAGGCGAACGGTCAATTGGACATTGCCGTCAGCCTCGCGGTCACCTTGCTCGCGTTTGCGGGCATCACAAAAGCGGCGCAATTCCCGTTCAGCAGTTGGCTGCTCGGCGCGATGGTCGCACCGACGCCCACTTCGGCACTGCTCCATTCCTCTACGATGGTCAAGGCCGGCGTATTTATGATCATAAAGCTTTCACCGCTCCTCGGCGTCGACAATATGGGATTCACACAATCGCATGCGATTGACTTTGGTCCCGGATTCATGGTTGTCATGGTCGGGGGGATCACCTTCCTGATGGCGTCTTTTGCCGCAGTCTCTCAGAGCAACGCAAAGCGTGTACTCGCTTACTCCACGATCGCAAACCTCGGGTTGATCGTCCTCTGTGCCGGGATCGGTACGGCGGCGGGTGTGTGGGCGGCGATCATGCTACTCATCTTCCACGCAGTCACCAAGTCGCTGCTGTTCCTGAGCGTCGGCACCGCCGAGCACAACATCGGCAGCCGCGACATCGAAGACATGGACGGTCTTTTCGGTCGGATGCCGAGACTCGCCCTGTTTATGATCATCGGCATTGCTGCGATGTTCCTTGCACCGTTTGGAATGTTGATCTCCAAGTGGGCGGCGTTGCAGTCTGTGATCGATTCAGGCAATGTCTGGGTGATTCTCATGATCTGTTTCGGCAGCGCGATCACGCTCTTCTACTGGACCAAGTGGCTCGGCAAACTTTCCGCGATCGTTGCGAATCGCGATAACATTCAGGATAAGGTTCACAAAGAAGAGTGGGCGTCGCTCGGGACGCATATCGTCCTCGTCGTGCTCATTTCGCTGTGTTTCCCGATCATCTCGGACAAGATGCTGATTCCATATCTGAGCAATTATTTTCAGGGTCTCGAACCGGCTGTGTCCGCGGCGCTTTCGAGCGACAATATGCTCATCATGGTGCTGCTTGTGGCAGCGATCCTCATCATTCCGCTCCTGTTCTACGGCAGGACAAGGAAGCGCATCGCGCCGCTCTATATGGCAGGCGTGAACAAAGGCGACAACCTCACCTTTGAGGGCTCCATGGAACAGGACGAGCCGGTCTCCCTCCGGAACTGGTATCTTGCGGATTTCTTCCGTGAAAAACTCATGAGTCGGATTGCAATCATTGCGACCTGCGTCGTGCTTACGCTGACGCTGTCCTATCATGCTGCGGTTGGCATCAGGCTCATCGAGTATCTGTTAGGGGGAGGTGCTGCATAATGGAAATCGGACTTACCCAAGTATTAATCGCAGTTGCCTACCTGATTTTCGGTCCTCTGCTCGGTGGTCTTTTAGCCGGCATCGATCGCAAGATCACAGCAAAGATGCAGGGCAGATTCGGTCCGCCGATCCTGCAGCCGTTTTACGACGTGCGCAAACTCTTCGAGAAGGAGCCGGTCACCATCAACACGGGACAGGACTTCTATGTCATGTGTTGCCTGATCTTCATGATCATCACAGGCGTGCTGTTCTTCATCGGTGAAAATTTGCTGCTTATAATGTTTACGCTTACAACGGCAGGCGCTTTTCTCGTAATAGCAGCCTACTGTTCCAACTCGCCGTATTCACAGGTCGGCGCAAGCCGCGAACTGCTTCAGATGATGGCCTACGAGCCGATGGTGCTGCTCATGGCTGTAGGGATGTATATGATCAACCACAGCTTTTATGTGAAGGACATCGTGACCGGTGATAAGCTCTCGTTCGTCTACCTCATCGGAATGTTCATAGGTTACCTGTTTATTCTGACGATTAAATTCAGAAAGTCGCCGTTTGACCTCTCCCTGTCGCACCATGCGCATCAAGAACTCGTCAAGGGCGTTACGACGGAGTTTTCCGGCAGAACGCTGGCAGCACTTGAGATCTCGCACTGGTATGAGAACATCTTCCTGCTCGGATTTCTGTTCCTGTTCTTCGCGAACGGGACATGGTTGCTTGCGCTGATCGGCGTCGTCGTCTGCCTGCTGGCGTACTTCCTTGAAATACTCATCGACAACGGTTACGCGAGAATGAAATGGCAGTTCACGCTGAAATCGAGTTGGTTTGTGACAATCATCTTCGGCGGCTTGAACCTCGTACTGCTGTATTTCTTCGGCAGCTTCGAACTACTTTAGGGAGGTGCAGAAGTGAGCTTTATTACAAAATCCCCATGGATTATCCACTACGATGGAAGCAGTTGTAACGGCTGCGATATCGAAGTGCTTGCCTGTCTGACGCCGATGTACGACGTGGAACGGTTTGGCATCATCAACACCGGCAACCCGAAACACGCGGATATCTTCCTCGTGACAGGCTCGGTCAATGAACAGAATATTTCGGTTGTAAAGCAGATCTACGAGCAGATGCTGGAGCCGAAGGTCGTCGTCGCGATCGGCATCTGTGCCACGTCCGGCGGCATCTTCCGCGAGTGTTACAACATCAGCGGCGGCATCGATACGGTGATTCCCGTCGACGTCTACGTGCCCGGCTGTGCCGCACGTCCCGAAGCCATCATCGACGGCGTCGTCAAAGGACTCGGCGTTTTGGCTGAAAAAAAGGAAAAACTATCGGAAAGACTGAAAAGAGATTATATTGAATCGGACGACCTGCTTGATCCGTTGGACGATGAAATTGAGATCAAGGTTTACGGTGTACAGGATGCTGCAGACGCAGCGGACGGAAAGGAGGAAGCTTAGATGGCGGAAAGAAAAGATCTGATCACGGACATCTCTGCGATATCCGCTTCCGATTTGCTCAGTGTCGTTTTGGATGTAAAGGCCGAAGGCTACAGACTGGGGCAGGCCTGTGCGACAAAGATAGAGGACGGCATCGAGGTACTTTATTCATTTGAAAAGGATAATGTGCTGAAAAATTTTAAGGTGAACATCACGGATGTATCGCCGGAGCTTCAGAGTATCAGCGGTGTCTATTGGCCCGCGTTTATCTACGAAAACGAGATGCACGACCTGTTCGGCATCACATTCAAGAACCTTGCGCTCGATTACGGCGGTCACTTCTTCAAGATTGCGCAGAAGACGCCCTGGAATCCGAACGCGACCGGGAAGGGAGGCGAAGAATAATGGCGAAGAGAACTGTTATTCCGTTCGGGCCTCAGCATCCGGTGCTGCCCGAACCGATCCATCTGGATCTCGTGATGGAGGACGAGAAGGTGATCGAAGCGATCCCTTCGATCGGCTACATTCACAGAGGCCTTGAGAAGCTCGTCGAGAAGAACGAATGGCCGGAGATGGTCTACGTCATCGAGCGCGTCTGCGGCATCTGCAGCTTCGGTCACGGCTGGGGCTACTGCAAATCCGTGGAAGGCAATATGGGCATTCAGGTGCCGCCGAGGGCGGAATATCTGCGGACGATCTGGCACGAACTGGGCAG
>JAISKP010000205.1 GCA_031260885.1 Eubacteriales Family XIII. Incertae Sedis bacterium | reverse complement strand
ACGCTCAAAATCAATATGGGCACCGTCACCGTAAGCGGCGCGGACAGAGGCGTCGGCATGGAAGAGGATATCCTTACGCTCGGCGATCTGTTGGCTGATCCGCTTCGGTTTGTCAAAATGGCCGTCTATACGACAGCGATTCGAACAAGTGACTTTGCCTATACGATGATCGGGAAAAAGCTCGGGTGGCTTGACGTACCGATCCGAAACTATGTCATCTGGGGATTTTTCCTTGCGGCCTGCATCAGCGCTGTGCATGTGAAGGGCGAAAGTCCGACCATCGGGAAGCGCGACCGGATTCTGTTTCCGATCATCTTCGCAGGTGCCTACATGGGGATGCTCGTCATCTTCTACATCGCATGGACAAAGATCCATTCGCCGATCATCGAGGGACTGCAGGGACGCTATCTGACGCCGATTCTGCCGTTGCTTCTGTTGCTGCTCAATGGGAAAAAGTTGTCACGAAAATGGATTACGGATAAACATCTTCTGGTTTTTGTGTGCTTTCTGCAGTGCGTCGTGTTGGTCACGGTATTTCAGGTGATTGTCTGCCGCTGAAACATGGGGACAGGTGCAATTGCGCAGGGAGCACCCGTAGATGGATGGATCGGGCGTAAGAGGCAAAAGGTCGACTATTTCCCGGATTTTAACCCGCGGTAGATCAACCAAAGTGCGGAAAACAGCCGAGGCTGGTGAATCATGAAAAATACGGCGATCTTATAGCCGGCGGTCATATATTTTGAGTCGGAATCCTGCCGCATCACGGACATCATCTCCCTGATATATCTGCGAACCACGCGGTGTGCGTCAACGTCGGATTCCCGACCATCCTTTCCGGCGCGGTAAATCTCCGCAATGCAGAACGAATAATACCAGTAAAGATTGCGAAACGCCGAAGTCACAGCCGCACGCTTGTACTTTTTGGGAAGCTTCTTGGCGTAACTGTACATGATCTCGCTCGTATTTGCGCCCCCGCACAGCGCGTCGGGCGCATGGCGGTTTGACAAGCTGACATAGCTTTTACGCCAGAAATAGAATGGCTTTTCGAGCAGGACGATTTGCTGCGCTTTTTCGAAGACCTTCAGATTGAACGGAACATCCTCCGCACTATCGGTTGCGGAATCGAAACGGATCCCCTTGAGCAGGGATGCCTTATATAATTTGTTCCACACGAAAAACCAGATCATCATCCGGTGTGTGGTTCTGTCCTTCATGTTTCCGAGGATTGCCGCCGTAGCCTCCGTCCCGTTCAGGACTGCAATGTCGCCGGTGTCCGTCTTCAGGATGGATCCGTCCGCGCGTTCTTCATAGAATGTGGAGACAACGACGTCAGCATTTTTTTCAAGGAGAAGAGCGAGAAGCGTTTCATACATATCGGGATCGATGCGGTCGTCACAGTCTACAAAGGTGATGTACGCACCTGTCGCCGCCTTCAGCCCGGCATTCCGTGCCGTTGAAACGCCGCCGTTTTTCTTGTGAATCACGACGATGCGTTCATCCTGCTCGGCAATGGCATCGCAGAGCGCCGAACTACCGTCTTTGGAACCGTCGTCGACAAGGATGATCTCAAGCGCCGTATGGGTCTGATTTTGCACCGACTGCACGCATTCCTTCAGATAGCGCTTGGCGTTGTACACCGATATGATGACGCTGATCCGCGCCGCTGTGCTGTTGTTTTCCATAACTACGCTATTATATCAAAAAAAGCCTATTTGGTGGGGCAATAATGATTTCGCGTATTTGTGACCATGCTTTGCGGAATTCAGGTTTGCACTGCATCGCGCGGTTGGCGGGGCTGGTTGACGGCAGGTAGATCGGAGACATTCCGGATTCTTCGGTGCAGTAGCGCTCGAACAGCGCGGTCGCCTTTTTTCCTGTTGTAAAAATCGCTTTGATGTTCGTTTTTTCGATCAGCGGTCTGAACTTATTTGGGACGGGGTTGCGAATGCTGATATCTGATGCCCCCTCGATCTCGCAAGAATGGAGTACGTCCCAGAGTGCAATATGGTTTTCAAGAAGAAACTTCCTTTTTGATTCCGAATCCGGTGCCGGTGTGGGGACATCCAACGCTTCGGCAAGTGCAGTCCAAAATAGATTTTGCGGATGCCCGAAATAGAATCCGACTTCTCGCGATTTTGGCGAAGGAATACTACCCAGAATCAAAATCCTCGATTCGGAATCGTATATAGGCTCCCATGGGTGTGTTATTATTTCCGGCATCACATACTTCTATGCTTCAATCCATCCCCAACTCAAGCAGTTTCTCATTGCCTATCTCCGCACATAATTATAGTCGGATCAATTACTTTTCACAAGGAACACGCATTCCAACTGTCTCATGAGCGTAGCGTGTTATGTGGGAATCCGTTTACTTTAGTATTCTTTCTTTGCAATACCATCGATCATGCCTTCTTCGTAGCTGACCTGTTTGTCGTCTTCTAAATTGTATTCTGTGAACAGCATATTGTGAACCTCGCTACTATGGGCTATAGGTTTTCGATCTCCACTATGGATAAACCTGTAACTTCTGCGATATCTTCCAAAGGCATGCTCTTGCTTTTCAAATTACGGGCAGTTTCGGCTTTACCTTCAGCTTTACCTTCGGCTATTCCTTCAGCGCGGGCAATCCTGCGAGTTTCCTGTACATCATATTTCACGATCGGTTCAAACATTGCAGACAGCCTCCTTTCATGAATCTT
>JAISKP010000200.1 GCA_031260885.1 Eubacteriales Family XIII. Incertae Sedis bacterium | reverse complement strand
GGCCATCTCCTTTAAGAGCAACCCGACAAATTCGCCGAGGAACCCGCCCTTGGCATAGATGATGACAGCGACAAAGACTGCGCAGAGCAGCGGTTCAAATGTCTTCTTGGTAATAAGAGATAGAATAATGACGACCGCGATCGGAATCAAACAGATCGGGCCATAGATATCAACTGCTTCCATGTAATATAACTCCCTTCTTATATAACTTTTTCGGCAATAACGATCCCAATCACAACGTCCAAGGCTTATTCGCCTGTCTCATAATTTTACCGGGCAGCTGATCCGGTACGGATTTTGATTCCCTAACGACAGTGACGCCGTTTACGATGACGTAGTCGATTCCGGTCGGCGGTGCATCGGGCCGGCCGATCCCGACATAGTCCGAATTACTCTTTATTGTCTGCGGATCGAATACCACGATGTCGGCATCCGCGCCGAGGCCGATGAATCCCTTCGTGTCCGCAATGCCCATCTGCTTCGCGGGCATGTACGTCGACTTCGTGACCGCTTCGAGGATCGTAAGCGCTCCCTGTTCCCGAACCAGTTTTTCGAATACCTTCGGGTATGTCCCTGAATCCTGCGGATGACCTTCGCCGGGGGCGTCGACCAGACCTGCATCGGTGGAGATCATCGTGAACGGCTCTTTGATCGCGCGGACGAGATCCGGCCATACACCGACGAAGGCGGTCCCGACGGTGGCCTCTTCCTGCGTTCTGACATATTCGTAGATCTCGGGCGTTGCACGCTGCCCGGTATACTTGCCCGATGAAATCATCAGGTCACTGAGCTTGACGCCGTACCTCGTGTTCCAGCCCTCATCGAAGACTGCGGACTGGATGTAGGTCGCGAAGGCCTCATAGACGCCGGAGTCACAGAGCAGCGGCCAGCCCTGCGCGATCGTATTGCGGACCATGATCATCGCCATCTCCGTGACTTCGGGATGGACGCCGAACTGATAGGCGAGGTGCGAGATGTGTACGCGTGCGCCGGTCTTCTTCATCATCGTGATCGCTTCGTTGAGTCCGATCGCAAAGTCGAGGGCGTCCGTCCGGATGTGGATGGGCACGAGCTTGCCGTAATTCGCGGCTGCCTGAACGAGCGGCAGGTATTCCGCCTCATTTGCACCGGGGGAATATTCAAGGCCGAGGGAGACGCCGAATGCGCCCTGCTCCAGTCCCTCTTCCGCAAGCACAACCATTTTGGCGACCTGAGCGGCATCGGCGGTATCATAGGGATCCGTCAATCCGACGAGCTCCCGAAGGCGCCAGGAATGGCCGATCAGCGTTGCGAAGTTGAGCGGATAACCCTGTTTCTCTAATTTATCCAGATAATCCTTGATCGGGGTCTCCACATTGAGTCCGCAGTTGCCGGACAGAGCTGTCGTGATGCCCTGGCGCACGGACATCCATGCGGGCTCGAGCGGAAAGTTGACATGGGAGTGGATATCTACAAAGCCGGGGGATACGATCTTGTCGGTCGCGTCGATCACTTCATCCGCGCTGATCTTTTCGCGCGTGATCGTCCGGATCACGCCGTCCTTGATGCCGAGATTGCCGACGGCCAGCTGCTGTGTTTTGGGGTCTGCGATCGTTCCGTTCAGAATAGCGAAATCGTACATTGTTTCGTCACCTCATTTTCCCAGTGCTCTGTTAAGTCTAAATTTATCGCATTTAGGCTAAACAGCGTACTAACCCAAAAAATAAAGACCGCCTGTGCCCTGTGTTCCCTATGGGGTATCGGGTGATACATGCGGTCCTCCAAAAATAAGTGCGTATGGCCTCCGGAAGACCGATCCTTGAGAGTGAAACTGAAGATGCCATTCGATCTCCCGGAGACTTCCCCCGGAAAACCGATACATGCGGGTGGAGCATAAGATGTCAATTCGATCCTCCGGAGACGTTTGATACTAAATATATGCAACTATCGCGCCAACTTTGACAAAAACCGCAAAGCCATTGAAAATCGTGGATTTTCGATTCAGAAAATGAAGGAAACTGTTTTCAATCTGTACGTTCAGACAGACAGTCTGGAAGGCACCAATGGACGGAAATGCTCAAAATCAATGATTTGCCCGTCACTGTATGCAAGCAAATACACTGTATTTTTTAACATACAGTCAGATCCTGAATCTCGCACGATCAAACCGGGATGCCCAGCCGCCTCATCTTTTGATAAAGCAGCGTCCGCGTAATGCGAAGATATTCCGCTGTTTTGGACTTGTTGCCGTCGAATTTTTCGAGCGTCTGCACGATGAGTGCGCGCTCCGTCCGGCGAAGTGCCTCATCGATCGGCCGCTCCTTGCTTTCCAGCTGTCTGAGCGTAAAATCCCCGATATCGGAAAGCCCGAAATCGATGTTTTCCGCGTACAGCGTGTCACCATCGATGTAGTTCATGCTCTTTTCGATCACATTTTTCAGCTCGCGGATATTGCCCGGCCAATCATATTCTGCCAGCAGCTTCTTTGCACCGATATCGATATCGACGATGTTCTTGCCGAAGAGGTTGTTGTATTCATCGATATAGTGCTTCGTGAGCAGGGGGATGTCTTCGCGCCTGTCGCGCAGGGGCGGGATCTGCAGCTCTACGACGTTCAGACGGTAGTACAGATCGGGGCGAAGCTCACCGGAAGTGAGCAGCTTTTGCGGTTCCTTGTTCGTCGCTACGATGATGCGGACGTTTACCGGGATGGGCTTGTCGCCGCCGATGCGTTCCACCTCTTTTTCCTGAAGCACGCGGAGCAGCTTGGACTGAAGCGACAGCGGCATCTGTTCGAGTTCATCGATGAAGAGCGTGCCTCCGTCGGCGATCTCGAATTTGCCCTTCTTCGTCTTTGCACCCGCGCCCGTAAATGACCCCGGCTCATGTCCGAACAGCTCGGACTCCGCCAGGGATTCGGGCAGCGCGGCGGCGTTGATCCGGATGAAATTGCGCAGCTTGCGCTTGCTGAGATTATGGATGGAATGGGCGACCAGTTCCTTGCCGGTGCCCGTCTCGCCCGAGATCAAAACGGTGGAATCCGTCCGCGACACGGAACGGATTTTCTCTTTCAGGTTCCGGGTCACGTAAGAATTGCCGATGATCTGATCGATCGTATACTTTGCACCCAGATGCCGGTTTAACTCCTTCGAGAAGTATTTCAGCTCTTCGTCGAGATCGATGTAATGCTGGACGAAGGCCTCGACGACCTCCATGTCTTCGAAGATGTCATACTCTACGACGCCCACCATCTCCCCGTCCTTATACATCGGGTGGCGGGTGCTGGCGCTGAACCTGTCCTTTTCGAAATAGAACTCCGTCTTTGTGAAGTTTTGATTTTTCTCGATCGTGTCCATCATCTTCGAGAACGAGAACAGTTCCTTGATGGGCTTGCCGAGCGCGGTGCTGTAGTCGATGCCGCAGAAGTCACAGATCTGCTTGTTGATATACGTGCACCTGCCCTCCATATCGATGGTGACAAAGCCATTGACATGTTCGAGGAAGTACTGAAAATCTTCAATTGTGAGATC
>JAISKP010000201.1 GCA_031260885.1 Eubacteriales Family XIII. Incertae Sedis bacterium | reverse complement strand
TTCTTCCGGGGTGCAGAGATTGTAGATCGTGAACTGATTTGTATCCGCGTGGATGGATTCGATCTGAGATACATCAAGTCCCTGGTTGTAGATATCGATCGCGCAATCACAGTAGTTGTTCGTGAAACGGCAACAGGAATGCAGTTTGATGCTGTTGTCGGCCATCTCCCACTTCGTTCCGAAATTCTCGAGCAGCTTTGAAGCATCGTAGACGCCTTCAGGATGCGGATCTTCTGCGCTTCCTTTATAGGAAAAGTTGTTTAAGAAACCGTGGCGACCTTCGAATACGGTGGGCGGACCGTAATAATTCAGTTCCCCCATGTATGCGGCGAGAACACCGTCCATCGCAGACTGTCCCGCATGGAAACGCTTTGTCCATGCACCGGTCTGATTGAATTCACCGAGACCGCCGGATTCGCTACCTGCAACGCCGAGGGCATTTGTGATCTGCTCGGCATCCAGACCGAGAATCTTGCTGACGGCGGCTGTTGCACCGAACACGCCGCAGGTACCCGTCGGATGAAATCCGCTGCCGAAGGTCTGACCCAAAAAGCAGATTCCGGTTCTGATGGTGACATCGGAACCGAAAATGTAGCCGAGCAGCAGATCTTTGCCGGATTTTCCGAGCTTTTCTGTAATCGCAAGTGCCGCAGGAAGTACGGCTACCGAAGCGTGCTGAATGCCAAGTCTGTGATCATCGTCATAATCCTGGCTGTGACCCGCTACGCCGTTTGCAAGCGCCGCATACATCGGATTTGTCTTTTCATCATGACCGACGATCGTGCAATCCGGCGCGCCTTCAAAACGGATCGCCGTTGCAGCCGCCACTTTTCCGGATTCGATCTGGCAACCGGACAGCATACAACCGAGGCAATCCAATAGAAATATCTTCGCATTATCGACCGTTCTTTGATCGATGTCTTCAAATTTCAGCTTCTCGCCGATTTCGCCGATCTGACGCGCAATTGGTTTATCTGCCATTCGTGTGCTCCTTTTTGGATTGATCCAATTAAATTGAATTATATTGCAACTATCTGTTTTTTGTACAATGCAATGTTTCGATTGCAATCAGCGTAAAAAACGCTCAATCCCTCAATTGTGCAATTTACCTGCACAACTGAGGGACAATGTCAGAACCTCTAATACAGGGCTGTCAGTTCCTTCACCTTGATCTTGTCGAGGTCAAATACCGCATCGTAGATCTTCAGCGCTTCCGCTTCGGAAATGTTGAGCGTCGCCAAGGAAAGGAATTTCTCCTTCAGATCTTCTCCGGTAATCGGAACTTCGGGATCGCCCTTGATCTCGGTGGTCAGTTCCGTGTACTCGTTTCCGTCCTTCGTTTTGATCGTCACTTCTCCGGCGAAAATCAACGGCAGGAAGTGGTCGAGCTTTCCGGTGGAATCCATTTCGACTTTATCCATCATGGCTTTCAATTCTTTGTCATGAAGCAATTCTTCCGTGAATTCCTTGATGGACACCCTGTCGTAAAGCGCCGCACAGGCGACTGTGTAAGGCAGACTGAACTGCGCCCCCGGAATATTGTTCGGATTGTATTTGAGCTCCCGCGGTTCGATGACGGCGCGTACCGCCATGCTGACGACATCGACCGTGATCTTTTCGATATCTTCGGGCTTGACGCCGTGTTCTTTCTTGATCTTCAGGACAGAGTCGATCGGCGCATGCGTATAACGGCAGGACGGATAAGGCTTAAAGGCCGTATAGATCAGCCCGTAGTCGGAATAGTCCAGATTGTCCAACATACGCTCCGGCGTGTAATTGTCCGAATAAGCGTGCAGGAATCCGTGTGCACCTTCAAAGATCCAGCGCGGGCCCGAATAACCATATTTCCCGAACGCTGCAGCGGTATAACCTCTGTCTGCGGCATGAGCCGGGTTCAGACGTTTCGTATAGCTGTTATCCGCATAACATTCCAGATTGCCTGCCGCAAAGCCGCCTGCGACACCGAGCGCATTCTTGAGCTGCTCTGCATTCAGTTTCTTCAGATAACCGACGGCAACGGTTGCCCCGAATATGCCGAAGATTGCGGTCGGATGCCAGCCTCTCTCAAAACAATTGTCCGGAATCGCGCCGGCTGAAACACGGCACATCATGTCATAACCCCAGATGATCGCGCGGATCAGTTCGATGCCGTCCGCATTTTCTTCTTCAGCAGCCGCAATCGCAGCACTGATGATTACGGAAGCGGGATGTCCGCCGCCCGGTGTGCTGGAATCGTCCATTTCAAGCCCGTGGCAGGCAGCACCGTTGATAAACGCCGCCTTATCCGCAGGCGCAGACAGACCGACGACGACGGATGCTTCGCCCGGATGACCGTCTTTCGGAAGCATTACTTTCTTTGCAATCTGTGTCGTTTCAAGATCTGATCCGCCGATTGCACAGCCAATAAAATCAAGAATGCACTCCTTGGCGTGATAAATTACGTTTTCCGGAATTGCATTCTGATCTGCGTTTAAGTAATATGCGGCGATTTGTTCACTGATACTGGGTATTGCAGGTGCCATAATCTTCAGTCCTCCTATAATAAAATCCACCAAAAGAGCGCACTAAATCAAAGCGCTTTTAACAATCAAATGATACTCTTGATGAAACATCAAGTCAAGAATCTCTTACAAAATCACGTAATTGTCCGGATCCGGTCCGAGACGTCTGTCGTGATTCAAGGCATCAAGCACGCCGATCTCCGCAGGTGTCAGCTCAAAGTCAAACAAATCGATATTCTCAAGGATGCGTGCCGGTTTCGCTGATTTCGGCAAAGGGACGATATCGTTTTCCAAAGCCCAGCGCAGCACGATCTGAGCCGGCGTCTTTTCGTATTGATCCGCGAGCGCAGTGACCGTTTCATCCTGAAGCAGCACCTTGAACTCGGCTAATGCGTGCGGTCTGGCACCGACGAGCGGACCGCCGAGCGGAAACCAACTGAGCGGTTGGATCCCCTGCTCTTTACAGAAAGAACGTTCGGGGATTCTCGTATAGTACGGATTGCATTCAATCTCATTCGTCATCGGAGGAATCTCACAATGATCGAGCACGTCCTGCATATGATTCACCTTGAAATTTGAAAGCCCGATAACGCGAATGAGTCCATCGGTATAGAGCTTCTCAAACGCGCGCCACGCTTCCAGATACAGCCCTTGTGCCGGAATCGGGTTATGGATCAGATATTCATCTATGTAGTCCAGATCAAAAGCAATCCTGCTTTTATCATATGCTTTCAACGCGTCCTCGTACGCGTGGGAAAGATTCGGCAATTTCGTACTGATAAAGAATTCTTCACGAGGGACGCCGCTGTCCTTCAGCGCCTTGCCGACTTCTGCTTCGTTTTCGTACGCCGGCGCACAATCGAAAAGTCGATATCCGGCCTCAACCGCCGTTCTGATTGCGATATCCAGTTCACTGCCGTGGCTGAGCATCGCCACACCATAGCCGATCGCCGGAATTTCAATGTTGTTGTTCAGTTTCTTGGTCGGTATTTTGATCATTTCAATTCCCTCCTGTCCGCCGATTCAATACTGGCGGAGACGTGATTTTTCTGATAGAATATTTCATTATAACATGTTGCCTTGGTTAGGGGGAACTACAACTTGGGTAAGAACAGCACAAGCGCGCGCAAACAGACGTCCCTATCAAAACGGCTTTCTTTCATTATTATTGCGATGATTCTCATCAGTACGGTGATCGTTGCGATCTTCAGCTATGTCTTCTATCGAAACGAAACGATCAAGCTCAGCGGAGAGCGTGCGCTCGGCGTTGCGATCACCGTCGCCGCCGCCATCGAACCGGACGGCTTTGATCGGGCGATGGCGGAACAAAAAAAGGATGCCCAGTGGGATCGCATCAAGGATTTTGCCGATCAGACCGCTGTCG
>JAISKP010000165.1 GCA_031260885.1 Eubacteriales Family XIII. Incertae Sedis bacterium | reverse complement strand
TCGTTGAAGTAACCTGTAAATACGCTGTTCTTGTTGTTTCTCGTCGTGTTCGGAAGCATTTTCAAAATCCGCCTCCGATCGGGGTGTGATGATGCGCGCCTGTAACCTGCGGCGGCTTCCACCTGTATTTGATTTCCATAGTCTTTCCTCCCTGCCCGAACAATATCCATATTATGGAAATCATCTTATCATGGTAAAATATCCCTGTCAATATATTCCTTGTAATATTTTACAACAATCACCACATTCCATCTGTGACGGTTAAATGCCACCACAAGATCGCCCTGCATAGGTTCCGTAGGTGCAGCTTTAAGAAATAGATACAAGCACTTTTGAGTGTTTTTGAAAAAGGATCCTAACATATGCCGAAAACGCATCTCGAACAGATGTCAATTCGCGCAGTGGAAGAGGTGCTTTCCTGCGGAAAGTTTCGTTCGTTCGAGAAGATCCTTGTCAACAGAGGTGAAAACTCGAACAGACGTCAATTCGCGTAGTGGAAGAGGTGCTTTCCTGCGGAAAGTTTCGATCGTTCGAGAAGATCCTTGTCAACGGCGGTGAAAACTCGAACAAACGTCAATTCCCGTAATGAGAGAGGTGCTTTCCTGCGGAAAGTTTCGATCGTTCGAGAAGACCACCGTCAAGGTCGCCGAAAACTTGACCCTCCTGCGCGATGACATCCAGTGTCCTACAGGACTTCGTCGAGCTGCTCTTTCAGGAAGCGGATCTGTTCTTCGGTGCCCGTGCTGATGCGGAGCCAGGTGTCCCAGCCCCATAAGAATCCGGGGCGGATGATCACGCCTCGGCGCTGGAGCGCGTCAAAGATCACATGGCTGTCCCGGCCGCAGTTTACCCAACTGAAATTCGCGTAGGATGGGAAGTAGTCCCATCCCTTGGATTCGTAATACTGTTCGAGCGCCGCGATCCCCTCGCTATTGCTCCGGACGACAAACGCCATGTATTCATCATCGTCCAGCGCCGCCTTTGCGCCGACCTGCGCGAGTCTGTTTACGCCGAAAGTCTGCTTGACGGAATTCAGCTTCTCTGCGATCAGCGAAGAGGTCATCACATAACCGACGCGAATGCCGGCAATGCCGTAAGCTTTCGAGAGCGTTCGGAGGATGATCAGATTTTCGTGGATGTCAAGAAGCGAGGTGCTGTCTGTCGGGAAGCCCTCGCGCGCCGAGGCGAATTCATAATATGCCTCATCGAGAACGAGGACGACGTGATCGGGCAGCGCCTCTATGATTCGGTTGATCTGCGTTTTGTCGGCGATGTTTCCGGTCGGATTGTTCGGACTGCACAGCCAGAAAATTTTCGTCTTTTCATTCACGGCCGCCAGCATGGCGTCGATATCAAACCCACCGTCCTTCAGCGGAACCGCCACGGTCTTTGCACCCATCAGCGTAGCGGAAAGCTTGTAAATGTCGAAACTCGGTGAGGCGACGATGATCTCATCCCCCGCATCGAGGAAGGTCATGGAAATGGTCCAGATGATCGACTCACCGCCGTTGCCGACCATGAAGCGCTCGGGCGCGACGCCGAGCTTTTCGGAGAGCTTCTGCGTCAGTTCGAAGGGATAGCCCTCCGGATAGAAATTCAGATTCTTGATTTCTTCCGTCATTGCCGCAACCGCCTTGGGCGACGGACCGAACTGGTTTTCATTCGAGGCGAGTTTCTCGATGCGATCCAGCCCGAATTCGCGCCGCACGACTTCGACGGGCTTCCCCTGCACGTAGGGCTTTATTTGTGAAAGTTCTTTTCTGAATTGAATCGGCATCGTGGTCTCCTTTGGCGTAACGCGTGTTGTGATCATCGGTTGCGCATTGTTCCGGCACATCCGATGCTACCCTTAAAATGTTTTCTTTTTAAATGAACGAATGAATCAGGTCGCCTGTTTCCTGCGTCCCGACCGGCGTCTTGCCTTCGGTAAGGATGTCGGGCGTGCGATAACCCCGGATGAGGAAATCGTTCACCGCTTTTTCGATCGCGTCCGCTTCGGCGCCGAGGTCGAGCGAGTAACGCAGAAGCATGGCGGCGGAGAGGATCGTCGCAATCGGATTTGCCCGATCGAGTCCCGTGTACTTTGGTGCGGAACCGTGAATCGGCTCGTACAGACCGAAGCTTCCCTCGCCGAGGCTGGCGGAAGGCAGCATGCCGATGGAGCCTGTGATCTGACTCGCTTCGTCCGAGATGATGTCGCCGAACATGTTGCTCGTCACGAGGACGTCGAACTGTCCGGGGTTCTTGATCAGCTGCTGCGTCGTGTTGTCCACGTAGAGATGATCGAGGGAAACGTCGGGGTAATCTTCGTGAACTTCCGTGACCACCTGACGCCAGAGGCGGGAACTGTCAAGTACATTTGCTTTATCGACGCTCGTCACATGCTTGCCGCGTTTCATCGCCATCTCGAAGGCGAGGCGGGCGATCCGGCGAATCTCGTATTCGTGATAGATCTCTACGTCGTAGGCGATGCGTCCTTCCGGTTCGATGTTTTGGCTCTTTGCGAACTTCGGAAAGTTTCGCAACGCGAGGTCGGCGAGCTTGCCATTTTTGATCGTGTCCGTGCCGCGCGGTCCGAAATAGATGCCGCCCGTGAGCTCCCGTACGATGCAGATGTCGAGTGCGCCGCCTAAGATTTCAGCTTTCAACGGACTGGCGTCCGCGAGCTCAGAGAAGATCATCGCAGGTCGCAGATTTGCAAAGAGACCGAGCTGTTCGCGCAGTCCGAGGATGGCAGCTTCGGGTCTGTTGCTACCCGGTTCCTTGTCCCATTTCGGATCGCCGACCGCACCGAGCAATACCGCGTCGCTCTCCTTACAGGCTTTGACTGTCTTCTTCGGGAGCGGCTCGCCGTGCTTGTCGAGGGCCGCACCGCCGGCAAGCAGATATTCGTAATTGAATTTGTGCCCGAATTTTTCACCGATCCGGTCGAGCGCCTTGAGCGCTTGATCTACGATCTCGGGTCCGATGCCGTCGCCTTTGATGACTGCGATTTTGTAATCCATATTTCGCTTCTCCTTGTTTGCAGATAAATGTCTTCTCGGTTATTTATTTTTTAATCGCGATGCAGTGCGCACATTTCGTATTGTCTATTTTTTCACATATTCGACGAGACCGCCCTTTTCGATGAGCTTCGTCATGAATTCCGGAAACGGTTCCGCCTGATAAGTTTCCTGTTTCGTCTTGTTGCGGATCCTGCCGGTCTTGAAGTCGACGGTTACCTCGTCGTCCGCATCGATCCTCTCGGCGGCTTCGGCGGATTCGAGGATCGGCAGACCGATGTTGAACGCGTTGCGGTAGAAGATGCGCGCAAACGTCGGTGCGATGACCGCCTTGACGCCCGCGACTTTGAGAACGAGCGGCGCGTGTTCGCGCGAGGAACCGGAACCGAAGTTCTTGCCGGCGACGACGATGTCGCCCTTCTTCACGGTTTTCGCAAAATCCTGATCGATGTCTTCCATCGCATGCGTTGCGAGTTCCGCCGGATCTGCGATGTTCAGATAGCGCGCGGGAATGATAACGTCGGTATCGACGTTGTCGCCATACTTATAAACTTTACCCATTCCGCTCTTCCTCCTTATGCACCGTCTCCGGTTGCCGTTCGAGATATTCGATGTAGGCGAAATGCTGTCCCCATGAAATGGCATACGTCGTGCGGACGATCTCAATCTGCGGATCCGAAAAAACAGCATTCATCTTTTTGGTGAACTTTGATTCCAAAATTGCTGTAACGACCATGATTTTCATATTCGTGCCCTCCTAAAGCTTTGCGGGATCGATGAGCAGACCGGCTACCGCGGATGCGGCTGCGACAGCAGGACCTGCAAGGTAGACTTCCGAATCCACGTGCCCCATGCGCCCGACGAAATTGCGGTTCGTCGTCGAGACGGCTTTTTCACCCGCAGCGAGGACACCCATATGTCCGCCGAGGCAGGGCCCGCAGGTCGGCGTCGAGAAGACAGCACCTGCCTTGATGAAGATCTCGGCGTAGCCCAACTTTACGCAATCGAGATAGACCTGCTGTGTGCCGGGAATGATGATGCAGCGGACGCCGTCCGCAATCTTTCTTCCTTTAAGTATCTTCGCAGCGATCTCCATGTCTTCGAGCCTGCCGTTCGTGCAGGAGCCGATGACCGCCTGGTCGATCTTCACACGACCGACCTTGTCGATGGGTTTCGTGTTGTCCGGAAGATGCGGGAACGAAACCGTCGGACGGATCTTCGAAAGATCGATTACATATACTTCGTCGTATGCCGCATTCCTGTCCGCCGCATAGACCTTGATCTGCTTCGTCGTCGTTTTGGATTTATGCGCCCTCATGTACGCGCGCGTCTTTTCGTCAACCGCGAAGATGCCGTTCTTCGCGCCCGCTTCGATCGCCATGTTCGCCATCGTGAAGCGATCGTCCATCGAGAGGTTCGCGAGTCCGTCCCCGACAAACTCCATGGATTTGTACAGGGCACCGTCCACGCCGATGAGCCCGATGATGTGCAGGATGACGTCCTTGCCGCCGACCCATTTGCCGGGTCTTCCGGTGAGCTCGAATTTGATCGCAGACGGAACCTTGAACCATGCCTTGCCCGTCGCCATGCCGGCGGCCATATCCGTGGAACCGATGCCTGTCGAGAACGCGCCGAGTGCGCCGTAGGTGCAGGTATGCGAATCCGCACCGATGATGCAGTCTCCGGCGACGGTCAACCCTTGTTCCGGGAGCAGCGCATGTTCGATGCCCATCGCGCCGACTTCGAAGTAATTCACGATTTTCTGCTCTTTGGCAAATTCCCGAAGAACCTTCGCCTGTTCCGCCGCTTTGATGTCCTTGTTCGGCGTGAAGTGATCGGGAACGAGGACAATCTTTGTCTTGTCGAAAACTTTCCTCCTGCCCATCTTCGCAAATTCGCGGATCGCCGGTGGACCCGTGATGTCGTTTGCGAGGACGATGTCGAGATTCGCCTCGATGAACTGCCCGGGTTTTACATAGTCCAGTCCGGCGTGTGCCGCCAGAATTTTCTGGGTCATCGTCATGCCCGGTTTTGTGGTTTTCTTCGTGGTTTCTTTTGTGGTTCCCTTCGTGGTTTTTTTCGTCGTTCCTTTTGCTGTTCCTGTTGTTGTTCGTGCTACTCCCATTATTGGATTCCTTTCGTGTCCTCGGCGTAATAGATTTTATTCACAGCGTTGATGTACGCATTGATACTTGCTTCGATGATGTCGGTCGAGAGACCGCGCCCCGAATAAGGTGCGCCGCCCTTTTCGGAGATCACGACACGCGCGTCACCGAGCGCGTCCACACCCTCCGTCACGGAATTGATCGTATAATCTTCGAGGTGCAGTTCCTTGCCGACGATCTTGCTGATCGCGTTGAAGGCGGCGTCGATCGGACCTTCACCGCGCGCCACCTTTTCGATCGACTTCCCGTCGCGATTGAGCTTTACGACGGCAGTTGCCGTGATCGTGCTGCCGCTGTTGATCACGAACCCGCCAAGTGTAAAGGTCTTCGGCACCTGTACGGCTTCCTTTGCGACGATCGCTTCGATGTCTCGGTCGTAGACGGATTTCTTTTTGTCGGCGAGGTTCTTGAATTTACCAAAAGCGATGTTCAACTCTTCGTCATTCAGCGCGTAGCCGAGGGTCTTCACGCGATCTGAAAACGCATGCCGACCGGAGTGTTTGCCGAGCACGAGGTTGTTCTCGGTGAGTCCGACCGATGCGGGCGTCATGATCTCATAGGTCAGCGGGTTTTTCAAAACGCCGTGTTGGTGGATGCCCGCCTCATGCGCAAACGCGTTCGCACCGACGATCGCTTTGTTCGGCTGAACCTTCACGCCCGTAATGCGCGAAAGCAGATTGGATGAACGCATAATCTCGGTCGTGACGATGTTCGTCTTTGCCTTGTACAGCTCTTTGCGGACATAGAGCGTCATCACAAACTCCTCCATGGAAGCGTTGCCGGCGCGTTCGCCGATGCCGTTCACGGTTGTCTCAATCTGGGTCACGCCTGCACGGACGGCGGCAAGGCTGTTTGCGACTGCCAGACCGAGGTCGTTGTGACAATGGGTCGAGATGACGACGTTGTCGAGCTCAGGCGCACGGCTTCTGATGTCCATCAGAAAATCGTAGTATTCCTCGGGCGTCGTGTAACCGACCGTATCCGGCAGGTTCACGGTTGTCGCCCCTTCTTTGATCGCGGCGCGGATGACCTTCGCAAGGAATTTGCGGTCCGAACGCGTCGCATCCTCTGCGGAAAATTCAAGATTCGCACAGTACTTTTTCGCAAGCCTTGTCATTGCGATCGTCTGCTCCAGCACCTGCTCCGGTGTCATTTGAAGTTTCGCCTGCATGTGCAACTCGGACGTTGCGATGAAGATGTGAATGCGCGGATCGACCGCGTCCTTCACGGCATCCCATGCCCGGTCGATGTCGGCCTTGTTCGCGCGCGCGAGACTCGCCACCGTGCAGTCTTTCAGCGTTTCGGAAATGGTCTTGACGGAGAGGAAGTCGCCGGGGGATGAGATCGCGAAGCCGGCCTCGATGATATCGACGCCCATACGTTCGAGCTGCTTTGCCATCTCGATCTTCTCTTTCAAATTCATGCTCATGCCCGGGGACTGTTCGCCGTCGCGCAGGGTCGTATCAAAAATTCGGATGTTTTTCATTTTTTGATCTGTTTTTGCTGCGGTTTTTTGATCTGTTTTTGCTGCCATCTTTTGATCGGCTTTTGCGGTCGTTTTCGGATCTGTTTTTGTTGCCATTTTCCATACCTCCTACCTGTTTACACAAAGGGACGTTCTATTTGTGTAATGCACTTCGGGGAATAGAATCAGTGGGAATAAAATTTGCCATCCCGATTCTGTGCTTCCGCCCCTTACATCCTACCCCTGCGAGGCAGGCTCAGTCCTGTATTTTTTGAATTGGACCGATGTCGCTGAGCGGGAACAATCGGAAGATCACCTTCCCCCGGATATTCGATTCCGAAACGAGTCCGACATCCGGATCGCGGCTGTCCTTGCTGACCGCCCGGTTATCGCCCATTACGAAGTAATAACCCTCGGGAATAATCATTTTTGTCATCTCGCCTGACGTATAGCCGTCTTTCGTATACGGTTCATTCAGCGGTACACCGTTGCGGTATACCGCGTTGCTCTTGATCTCGACCGTATCGCCCGGGATCCCGATGATACGCTTGATCAGCGTCTTTTTCCCTTCGTGTTTGTCATCGAGTGCAGTCCGAAATACGATGATGTCGCCGAAGTGCGCATCGCCGAACGTGTAGGCCTGTTTCGCGAAAAACACATAGTCATGCGAATGCAAGGTGTTCTCCATCGAATGTTCGATTACGATTGAAGGTCCGATTAGCTGCAGGAAGATCACAATGATCGCAACAGCAATGGCGATGTCCCGTACCAGACGAAAATTTCTCTTACTCATCTTTTTTATTTCAACCCTTCATAATTATTCTTTTTATCAAGTTTAGCACAAAATTTATGATATAGTAGTATAAAATGTAAGAAAAGAGGAGAATCGGTCTCCATCGGGTAGGTGCAAAAGGGGTGTCCAGTGTCGACAGACGATACAAAGAAGGAAATATGGCGTAGTACGCTGTGTACGGACAATTTCATAGAGGACGCGATTTCGGAAACTGCCATCAAAGCATCCATCGCAAAAGTCAAAACGTTCAACAGGCAGTTCCGGATTGGACCGGATGCAGAATCGGATACAGATTTTTTCAAAAACCTGCTGCCGGCGGCGGAGCCGAGACCGGAGTATGTACCTGAGGCGAAACCGGAAGCGGAAGCGGTGCCGGAACCGGAGGCGAGACCTGAGGCGGCGGCTGAACCGGGGGCGGCGGCGGTGCCTGAACCGGAGGCGGTGCCTGAACCGATACATATCGTGCCGGAGCACATTCCCGCACCGGAGTACATTCCTGAGACAACACCGATCGCACCCGCGCCGGAGGCGGTGCCTGAGGCGAGACCGGAGTATGTGCCGGAGGCGATACATATCGTGCCGGAGGCGGTGCCGGCGCCGATACATATCGTGCCGGAGCACATTCCCGCGCCGGAGTATATTCCTGAGACAACACCGATCGCACCCGCGCCGGAGTATGCGCCTGAGGCGAGACCGGAGTATGTGCCGGAGGCGGAGGCGGTGCCGGAAGCGGTGGCAGAGTATGTGCCGGAGCCTCAACCGGAACCGGAGCCGAGACCGGAGCAGATTCCGCCGTCAATGGAACCCGCACCAGAGTATGTGCCAGAGCCTCAACCGGAACCGGAGCCGAGACCCGAGCCGGAGTCCGTTCCCGAGCCGGAGCAACTTCCGCCAACGATAGAAGCAGTTCCGGAATACCTGCCCGAAGCAGGTCCGACTTATGTCCCCGTCTATACCCCCGAGCCGGAGTACATTCCTGAGCCAGCGCCGATTGCACCCGCGCCGGAGTCCATTCCCACACCGGAGCAGATTCCGCCAACGATAGAAGCAGTTCCGGAGTACATTCCTGAGCCAGCGCCGATCGCACCCGCGCCGGAGTCCGTTCCCGAGCCGGAACAAATTCCACCAACGATAGAAGCAATTCCGGAATACCTGCCCGAAGCAGGTCCGACTTATGTTCCCGTCTATACCCCCGAGCCGGAGTCCGTTCCCGAGCCGGAACAAATTCCACCAACGATAGAAGCAGTTCCGGAATACATTCCCGAGCCAACGCCGATCGCACCCGCGCCGGAGTATGTGCCGGAGCCCGTTTCGCAGTTTCTGCCTAGATCGACACAAGATCTCCCAACGATAGAAATCATTCCTATAGATGGACAGGAACCGGCACAAACCATAACACCGGAAAATCCCATTGTGTCATCGGAACCGGAAGAAGAATACAAAGTTCGCCACAGTGTGCGTTTTATTTCAGTACTGATCGGATTGTTTATCTTTCAGATGATCGTAATCGGTTGGCTCACCAGTATCGGAGCACTTGACATCTATGAAATCAGGGACTTTTGGGCAAATCTATTAGGGCCTTCCTCTTAGGAAAGCACCTCTTTTACTGCGGAAATTGACGTCTGTTCGAGTTCTCGGCTCTGTTGAGAGGGGTTGACTCGAACGATCGAAACTTTCCGTAGGAAAGCACCTCTTTTACTACGGGAATTGACGTTTGTTCGAGTTCTCGGCTCTATTGAGAGGAGTTGACTCGAACGATCGAAACTTTCCGCAGGAAAGCACCTCTTTTACTACGGGAATTGACGTTTGTTCGAGTTTTCACTCCCGTAGGGCATGATCTTCTCGAACGATCGAAACTTTCCGTAGGAAAGCTCCTCCTTTACGGCAAGCGTAGAATTTTCAGCCCCGAACGCGGGATTGCCGCAGAACTATAGTGAAAATGCGAGATTGCCGCAGAACTGCATTGCCGCAGAACTATAGTGGGAAAGCAGGATTGCCTCAGAACTGCAGCGAGAAGGCGGTACGGATTCCTAGGCACTTTAAAAGATTAATTCTGTTTGGTTTGCTGCTAACATTTCCAGCCATTATATCTGCATATAGCAAATAAACTCTTACCACACAACCCGATACAATTCTATCGCTCCCTTTTCGGAAACGTTCCTGTGAAATCCCTGCGGAGCGGGACCTTTCGATCTATTAGCATTGGCACCAAACTGCCTTCCATAACATCGGACCAAGTCGCGCGTGCTACCTCATATCCCATTTTTCGTAGTGTATCTTCGCGAATTTTCTCAGCTTTTAAACTACCACTTTCCTCATATTTGAGCATACCGTCCAATTCCAGTACAAGCTTTGTTCCACTAGGCAGTTTCCAGAACATATCGACACGAGCGAAAAAACTTTGATCTCCATCAATCCCAATTTGTTGCTGTGGCATTACGAAGCCGGCCTTGTAAATTGCAATCCATGCAAGCGTCTCCAAGGGTGACTCGCATTGCGGCGTGGCAAACCTCAAGAGTCTTCGTATCAGTTTTTTTCCATGCATATGACTCGGCTGCTTTTCAAGTTCCTGTAGCAACTGTTTCTTTGTAAATGATTTTTTGTATAAGCAATGATTGATAGCGCGCAGCAAGGACTCCGGGCTGTCTGAATTTGCCATATCGCAGATGATCCGCATTGGACTTGCCACCAGAAAGCCATCAATGATCGAAGCCTTCGGATCGCGCGATCCATAATGCCAGCGAATGACATCAGAAGGTTTTCTTGTTTCGCTGATGCAGTGCGGCCTGATTTCATACAAATCCTGCCGGGGAATCTGCCGTATCGCGCAGGCGCTTTGATCTGTGAAGAGCAGGTTCTTTCTGCGTTTTGCAACGCAGGTACAGAAATCGAGATGGCGTGCTTGCAAATCCATCGCAAACCATTCACGCCGCAGGGCATAATAATTTTTTGTGACCTGTATATAATCGGTTTCGTCCAAATGTCGCGTACTGTATATCATCGGTTTCTTTCCATTGTAATGTACTGCATATTATCGGGTTCAGTAAAGTGCTACACCGGTTGAATATCATTCGAACTTCCGAGCCGTGCTACACACCAAATATTACTTACAGATATTACCATTTATAACTATTGTTGTCAAGTGCAGATTTCGTATGACAGATTAGGAGCAGAATAGGGATTAAGGTGTCGAAACTTTCCGTAGGAAAGCACCTCTTTTACTGCGGGAATTGACGTTTGTTCGAGTTCTCGGCTCTGTTGAGAGGGGTTGACTCGAACGATCGAAACTTTCCGTAGGAAAGCACCTCTTTTACTGCGGAAATTGACGTCTGTTCGAGGTCCCACCGCTTTGGGCAAGGATCTTCTCGAACGATCGAAACTTTCCGTAGGAAAGCACCTCTCTCACTGCGGTTACTGCGCGGGCGCGATTTCCAATCGTTTCTTGATGCGCTTTTCGAAGTCTCTTCTTGATAGCCAGACGGAGGCACCGCAAGTTTCGCACTTAAGGCGACAGTCCATGCCGATGCGCATTACCTCGAAGGTTTTTCCACCGCAGGGGTGCGGCTTTTTCAGTTCGACGCGGTCACCGATTTGGAATTCCATCATTCATTTTATGATGTCTGTACCCATGAAACCCTGCAAGGCTTTGGGGACTTCTACAGTGCCGTCTGCTTGCTGATAATTTTCCAGAATCGCTGCTACCGTGCGACCTACTGCCAGACCGGATCCGTTTAAGGTGTGAACGTATTCCGGCTTGTCTCCTGCCGAACGGCGGAACCTTATGCCGGCGCGCCTTGCCTGAAAATCTTCGAAGTTGCTGCAGGAGCTGATCTCTACATAGCGTCCGTAACTGGGCATCCATACTTCGATGTCGTAGGTCATTGACGATGAGAAACCGAGATCCCCTGTTGACAAAATGACGACGCGATAAGGAAGCTCAAGGCGCTGCAGAACTTTTTCTGCGGCGGCAGTGAGCGATTCCAATTCTGCAGCGGAGTCCTCCGGCTTTGTGAACTTGACGAGTTCTACCTTGTTGAACTGGTGGACGCGGATCAGCCCTCTTGTGTCGCGACCTGCAGAGCCCGCTTCTTTGCGGAAGCACGGTGTGTAGGCGGCGTAGCGGATCGGCAGGTCGTCGCCGTTTAGGATTTCTTCGCGGTGCAGGTTTGTCACCGGCACCTCAGCCGTCGGGATCAGGAAAAAGTCCTTTGACGGGATGTGAAACATGTCCTCTTCAAACTTCGGAAGCTGTCCTGTCCCGATCATAGCGTCTCTGTTGACCATGAACGGCGGAAGGATTTCGGTGAATCCGTTTTCGCCCGTGTGGAGTTCCAGCATAAAGTTGATCACCGAGCGCTCGAGCTTTGCGCCGAGTCCTTTATATACGGAGAACCGCGTACCGGATATCTTTGCTGCCCGTTCAAAATCGAGAATGCCGAGATCGGTTCCGACATCCCAGTGAGCCTTTTCTTTAAAATCAAACTTCCGCGGCTCACCGATCCGGCGAAGTTCTTTGTTGGCTGTATCATCTGCGCCGATCGGTACGACGGGATTCGGCAGATTCGGGACGCCCAGCAGGGCGTCCTTCAACTTTTCTTCCACTTCCGAAACAAGTCCGTCTTTCGTTTTGATCTCATCGGAAAGTTCTTTGAGCTCGGCGAGTAGCCCGTCCACGTCCTTTCCCTCTTTCTTGTAGATCGGGATTTCTTTCGACGCGACGTTTTGTCTGTTTTTCAGTTTCTCGACTTCGCCGAGCAACTCCCGCCGCGCCGCATCGAGCGCCCGAGCCTCCGGCAGACCGAAGTCCCCGTGACCCCGGGACTCGACTGCCTTCAGCACTGTTTCGTATTCGTCTCTGATCTTTTTCTGGTCGAGCATTTTCTATTCTCCGCTCATTTCTGCCTGCTGCACTTGTCAGCCGTACCTGTTCCGGTACCTGCTTATCGTTATTGTACGGTACCGCTTCTGACCGCAATCGTGAACCGAACAATCGCAAGATCGTTCCGGTATTTGCCTAACGCTATTGTACGGTACCGCCCTGTGCATTAAGCTGATTCAGATAGGCCTCAAGCTTTGCGAGCTCGCTGCCGTATGTCGCCCAGTCGCCGGCTTTCTGTGCCGCCACCGCGTTGTTGTACGCATCTACCGCAAGCGTAATCAACTGATCAGTCTCGGTCTGCTGCGCGTCACCTGTCCCGGAACCTGTACCTGTTCCGGAGCCTGTCCCCGTTCCGGAACCTGTACCCGGATTCACATCGCCGGGCTGGCTGTCCGCATCGCCTTCGTCACCGGTCAGTTTACCGCCTTCAAGCAATTTGCCGGTGCCGGGCCAGATGATATCCAATGCATCCGCAAGCGATTCGCCGTAAGCAATGCGGTCACCGTAATAGATGATGATCCGCTTGACTTCCGGAATGCTGTTTTCCTGGGCGCGCAGATAGATGGGCTCGACGTACATGATAGAATCCTCAATCGGAATGACAAACATGTTGCCGCGCCGGTAGGTCGAACCGGAGTTGTCCCACAGCGAGAAGTCCTTGGAGATCTCCGTATCCTGTGAAATCTGCGCTTCGATCTGACTCGGTCCCATGGCTTGTGTACCCTTGGGGAACTGGAAGAGCAGCAGTTCTCCGTAGTTCTCGTTATCGTTGCGTGCGATGAGCAGCGCCGTCATGAAGACCTTGTTCATCGGCGTATAGGGCACCGAGTTGATGAACTCAACATCCTGTTCACCCGGCAGTTTCATGATGTAATAGTTCGGCGTCATCGGGACTTCCGTTTCCGAAGCACCGAGCTTTTCGTTCGCGATATCCCAGCGGTCTTCGCCCTGATAGAAGATCGTGGTGTCGTTTACGTGATACTTTTTGTAGATGTTCGCCTGAATCGACAGCATGTCACTCGGATAACGGATGTGCGAACGAACTTCCTCCGGCATCTCATCCAAAGCCTTGAAGAGTGTCGGATAGATGCTCTTCATCGTGGCGGCAACCGGGTCGGTCTCGTCAACGATGTAGTAACTCGTCTCGCCGGTGTAGGCGTCGATGACGACCTTGACGGAATTGCGGATGTAGTTTGTCGGATCCCCGACCGAGAGTCCGTAAGGCTCCGAATACGGATATTCTTCGCTCGTCGTATAGGCGTCCGTGATCCAGAACAGCCTACCGCTTTCGGCGACAATCATGTAGGGGCTCGAATAAGAGAGGTACGGCATGATCTGATGCACGCGTTCCCCGATGTTGCG
Organism: Eubacteriales Family XIII. Incertae Sedis bacterium; assembly: GCA_031260885.1. Taxonomy (GTDB): domain Bacteria; phylum Bacillota; class Clostridia; order Peptostreptococcales; family Anaerovoracaceae; genus JAISKP01. The sequence continues at coordinate 2,757 of JAISKP010000165.1, read as the reverse complement.
GTTGATGATGATCTTCGAATCGCCCGAGATGTTCGTCGAGACGAGGAGCTTCATGCTGTGCTCTTTGATCGCAAACACCAACCGGTTGAACGCGTTCATCTTGATGCCGGTGGTTCCTTCATAGACGCTGTATACGACCGTATCGCCTTCGGTATAATCAAATTCCTGCGCATCCGTATTGACGATGATGTACTGGTTTTGCAGTTCGCCGAAGTAGATTTCAGGTCTTGTGATCGTGATCTCATCGACCTGCGATACGGGCGGGATATCCTTGATCATCGTATCCGGTTGTCCGCTCTCCGTGACTTTGTCTACGCGGGAGAGCACAACGCCGTAACCGTGCGTGTACTGCAGATGCAGGTTCATCCACTGTTGCGGAATCTTTGTCTCGTCGATTTCTCTGGCCGAGAGGAAGGTCTGCGTATACGCACCGTTCACCATATATCGATCGACGTCGACGTCGTTGAATGTATAGTACTGCCGGATCGTCTGCGTGGAATTGTAGAACGTCTTTGCGGGATCGTAATCATTGATGCGGATGTTGAGAATCGTGTCGATGTTGTTCTCGATATCCGTGCTCGTCAGATTGTTCTTCGCCGGGAACAGTGTGGTTGTAACATTTTTCAGACCGTAGGCCATCTGCGTGTAATCGATGTTGTAATCGATATATTGTTTTTCTTTGTTGATCTCGTCAGGCGACACGATGAGGTTCTGTACGAGTATGCCGACACCTGAACCGAGGAGTCCGATGACAATCATGATCACAGGTACGATCAGCATCGTCTTGACCTTTTTCTTGGAGACGCCGATCGCAAACAGGACTGCGGCGACTGCGGCCAGAACCATGATGATGCGGTATACCCATAGCGTGATGTTGATGTCGGTATAGCCTGCGCCGAACACAACGCCGTTTGTGGAGTACAGCAGATCAAATTGTTTCAGGAAGTAGTTGACGCCAACCATGATGAAGAAGATGATGCCGACGATCGAAATCTGTTTCGATGCGATGTGCAGCAGTTCTTTCATATTGCCGTTGCCGTTTGGTGAGACAGCGGGTCTGGGACGAGGAGCACCCTGCGGACCGCCCTGTCCGCCGAGACCGAATGCTTTTAAGATGCCGCCGAGCATGTCGCCGCCCTGTCCGAATGGGCTTCCCGGCTGCGCTTCCGCTTCCGGCTCGGGCGCTTCGCCCGTCTCGACGACCTTGGGTCTCGCGACTGACAGCAGGAAGAAGTAGTAGATGATGGTAACCGCCGCAAAGGCGATAATCGCCATGATTGCAAGCGAGTTCAGATCTGTTATGAACTGGAGTTTGAACACATAGAAGGATACATCGTTTCCGAAGATCGGATCTTTGAGATCAAAGGATGTGCTGTGCGTGAACTGCAACCATTCATACCAGAGCCTTGTAACCGCCACATAGGAGATGATGCCGGATGCCGCAGCGGAGACGAGCCACTTCACACCTGTCCGCAATTTTGCACTGGCTGTTTCGGTCGCGATCTTGATCCGCTTCCGATAACCTTTTTCAAGGGCTTTCAGATAGATGACCGAAAGGACTGTGAGCACGATGAAGGTCGGAATGCCGATCTTTAGCTGTGTCAGAAGTTTCTTCCAGAACACGTCGGTCTGCCCAAGGTCCTTAAACCACAGGTAGTTCGTGATGAAGTCTGCGAGACCGGAGAAGATCGCGATCAGAACGATCGCTATGACGATGATCACGATCAGCAGTGTCTTTAATTTCTTGTTTTTCAAATCAATTCCTCCTAAAATTTGTCGAATGTTTAGATGCCGCTATTGAATGGTACGGTTTATTGTGGTGATGCGGGTGCCTCTCAATCACCCCCGGAAGATATGAAGTATACTATACGCTGTTTTGTAAAGCATTTCGCCGATTGCGCTGTCCGGCGCAAATTGCATGATCGCAAAGGCGCACAGCAGAATCACAACGATCACAACGAGAATGTCAATGAAGACGATCACGCCCGTCGATGTCTTTTTTTTCTTTTTCTTTTTTTTGGATTTTCCGGACGAGTCAGACGAATCCGGTGCGTCGGGCAAATCGGATAAGTCGGATAAATCTACCCCTTCCAATTCTTCTGTTGTGTCGGGCAAATCGGAGGAGTCTGCCGCTGCCGATGCTGACGCCGGTGTCGGTTCCGGTTCCGATTCCAATTCGGATGCCGCTACCGGTGCTGACGTCGGTGCCGCTGCCGGTTCTGATACCGGTGTCGGGTCGAACGGAAAGACGATCGGTTCGTTCACAATGTCCGGCAGTGCGGTTTCTTCATTTACCGCGTGATATGCCGGAAGTCCCAGTGCGTCATTTACCTCGCGGGTGACGTCTATTTTCAGAGCCTCTTCTATTTCAGCCCAAGCGTTTTTGGGCAGCTCTTTGGCATTGACCGGTGTCTCGGTTTTGGGTAATTCTTCGGTTTTGGATAATTCTTCGGCATTAGCCGGCGCCTCGGGTTTAGACAGTTCTTCTGTGATCGGTGTTTCGGTTTTGGGCAGTTCTTCAGTGTTGACCGATGCCCCGGGTTTAGACAGTTCTTCTGTGGTCGGTGCCGCTTCGGGATTTTTCTCCGGAACGCCTACAGCAACCGCAGACGTTATCTCGGCGGGATCCGCATAGAGCGCAGCAAAATCACTGTCTATAAAATCCGGTCCTGCTGTGCGTGCTTCCGCTGCCCCGCTTTGCAGCGGACTGAAAAGCCCGGCGACATTTTCGCCGTACAGACCCGAAACAAAATCGTC
>JAISKP010000090.1 GCA_031260885.1 Eubacteriales Family XIII. Incertae Sedis bacterium | reverse complement strand
GACATCATTCCCGGGATTTCGGTTCTTGTATTGCCGGGACACAGCAGCGGATTGCAGGGCATCGTGGTTGATACGGAATCCGGCGGTTACGTCATTACCGGAGATCTGGTTCCGCTTTGGGAAAATTGGTCTTCCGTACCGAAGATTCCGAACGGCAGCCTTGAAGATCTGGATACGATCCTCAAGAGCTATGCAAAGTTAGAAGAAAAGATCGGTAATCGAAAAATTCTTCCGGGACACGATCCGAAAGTTTTCGATCAGGAGATATATCAATAAAGGAGATCGGAATGGTACTTGTAAATGCACGTTATGTGTTGAAGCCCGGTCATCGGCAAGCTTTCTTGGATGACATCGCCGCGATCGGTTATGTGAACAGCGTCAAAAATGAAGAAGGCAACCTCGGCATTGATTTCTATGCGACACTGGACAGCGACGACGATCTTTTCATGATCGTTCGTTGGGAAGCTGAAGGAAACATGCTCAATCACGCAAAGACCGCGCATGTTGCAAAGCTTCAGGACATCAAAGCGGCGCATCTGGATCATATGGTTCCGCTCAAATATAACGCAACAGAAGCATAAGAAGCATAAATTGTAATGGATACAGCCTTAAATAAAGGAAGGGGAATAAAACGATGATAACGAGAGAATTAATACCTTTTAAAACAACGATCATGCGCTGCGGCACCAGCAAGGGCATTTTCCTGCATGCGAACCATCTTCCGCAGGATCCCGTCCTTCGCGACAAAGCGATCCTTGCGATCTTCGGCAGCCCGGACAAGAGGCAGATCGACGGTCTCGGAGGCGCCGAACCGCTCACGAGCAAACTTGCCCTGATCGATGCACCGTCCAGAGAAGACGCTGACGTCGATTATAAGTTCGGGCAGGTTGAGATCGAAAAAGCCTATATTCACTATGACGGTCTGTGCGGCAACATTTCTTCCGGTATCGGGACGTTTGCGATCGAAGAAGGCCTGGTAAAAGGCGTTGAGCCGATCACAAAAGTCCGCGTACACAGCGTCAATACACAGCAGGTCTATGTCATTGAAGTCCCTGTCAAAGACGGACTTCCCGCAGTACTTGGCGACTACGAGGTCCCCGGTGTACCCGGAACCGGCGCAAAGCTTACAATCGATATGGCCGGTACCGTCGCGTCCTTCCGCAGAGGTCTGTTCCCGAGCGGCAACAAAAAGGATGTCATGGACATTCCCGGACTGGGCACTGTGACAGTTTCGATCGTTGACGTTGTAAATCCCGTCGCGTTCATCAATGCCGCAGATCTCGGACTCAAGGGCGACGAGCTTTCAAAGGACATTTCACCGGAGACTTACGGTTTCATTCAGCAGATCCGTTCAAACGTTTCAAAACTGATCGGTATGGAAGGCTGGGATGAGGCTGAAATCAAGAGCCCCGTTCCGTTCCTCGCTTTTGTTTCTCCTTCCAAAGATGTTGTAAATCATCTCACCGGCGAGATCATCAAGGCGGAAGATCAGGATTTTCTCGCGAGAGCGATTTTCCTCGGCGGCGTACATCAGACCTATCCGGGCAGCGTCTCGTGCGTCACAGGCTCTGCGGCAAAACTGCCGGGTACCGTTGTAAACGAGATCAGCAAGAACGCAGTTCCCGGGATCGTCCGGATCGGTCATCCCGCGGGCGTCGTTGAAGTCGAATCGGAAGTCGCGCTCGATGCCGACGGCAAGGACATCGTCACGAGAGTGACCTATGGCAGAACAGCGAGAAGACTTATGGACGGCATCGCTTATGTTCCGAGGAACGTGCTTGAATAACGCTCTGGATCGCTAAAGTTCGTATTGTTTTATTAAAAAAAGGAGAATTTGGCACATGGGAATGACGATGTCTGAAAAGATCATGGCTTCACATTCGGGTCGCTCGTCGGTAAAACCCGGGGACATTATTACCTGTGATGTGGACTGGGCGGGAATTCACGATATGATGTTCCTGCTTTCAGGAAGCCAGGGTGACTTTAGTAAAATCAACAAAGTTTATGATCCGGACAAGATCATGATGTTCATCGATCACGGAGCACCGTCACCGACGACGGCGGATGCGGACGGTGCCGTCAGAGAGCGCGCTTTTGCGAAGAAGCACGGCGTAAAAAATTTCTTTGACATCGGCAATCAGGGCGTCATTCATCAGAAGATCGCCGAAGAGGGATTTGCGGCGCCGGGCAGACTGATCGCATGCGGCGATTCGCATACATGCGCCGCCGGTGCATTTAACTGCGCGGCAAGGGGTTTTGGTCCCGCCGAGATGATCTACATTCTCTGTACGGGTCAGAACTGGTATGAAGTCGCACCGACGATCAAATACGAGCTGTACGGAAAGCTTCCGGAGTATGTACTGGCAAAGGATTTGTTCCTCTATCTTGCCGGAGAATACGGTGAGGTGACGAATTACAACGTTGAATTCGCGGGTCCCGGTATTGAAACGCTGTCGGTTTCGTCCAGACAGAGCGTCACGACGATGTGTGCCGAAATCAACGCGGAATTTGCAATTTTCCCTTACGATGATATCCTCGAGGACTATCTCAAGGGTCGCGCTAGGGGATCTTATGAGCCTGTTATTCCGGACGCAGACGCGGAATATGCAGAAGTTCGGAAGATCGATCTGAGTACGCTCGTACCCTATGTGTCCGGTGCGCACTATATCCCGGACAACTGTCGTCCGATCAGTGCAAGCGAAGGCATTCCGATCAATCAGGCCGTGCTCGGCTCCTGTTCGAACGGCAGGATCGAAGACCTTCAATTGGCGGCTAAGATGCTGAAAGGCAAAAAGATCGCCGACGGCGTACGCATGATCGTGACGCCTGCAACGCATGAGATCTATAAAGAAGCGCTGCGGCAAGGGCTGTTTGAACCGATCGCGGAAGCCGGTGCGATCATTACGAATGCGACCTGCGGCGTATGCTACGGCGGACATCTCGGCATGATCGGTGCCGGAGAACGCTGCATCTCCACCACGACCCGCAATTTCAAGGGGCGCATGGGTAGCGCCGACTCGGAGATCTTTCTGGCAAGCCCTGCAACCGTAGTTGCTTCCGCATTGACCGGCAAAGTGACCGATCCGAGAACTTTGTAGGGAGGTGGCAGCATGAAAGTTACGGGTAAAGTATGGAAATTCGGCCATGACATCAACACGGATCTGATTTTCCCGCATACCGCATTCCGGTTGCCGCCGAAAGAGCAGATTAAGCTGATCTTCAGCGATAACAGACCCGGTTGGGCGGATGAAGTACAGCCGGGAGATATCATCGTTTCTGAACAGAATTTTGGCACAGGTTCTTCCCGACCCGGTGCGGTTCTTCTGAAAAATCTGGGATTGGGTGGCATGCTCAGCGACAGCATCAACGGATTGTTTTTCAGAAATTGCGTCAGTTACGGCTTCCCTGCGCTGCAGGGTCCGGGGATCAGCGATCTGTTCGAAGAAGGCGATGTCGCCGAATTCGACCTTGCCACCGGTTTGATCAAAAATCTGACCAGTGGGAAAGCGCTTCAGGTACCTGCGCTTCCGGAAAGCATGGTCGAAACCGTCGATGCGGGTGGCGTATTTGAAGTACTTGCAGCAAAAGGTCTGATCGACCCGATGGTGTAGCGTATCGTTCGTGATACGTATTTCGTTTAAGTGTAGATTCAGTATTGAAGCCAGAAAGGATTGAACAATGTTATTAAACCCAGGTGCAAAACTCAGAGAGCTATTGGCAAAGAAGGAGATCGTGATCGCTCCCGGCGTCTATGACGGTATTTCCGGCGTCGTCATCGAGCAGGCAGGTTTTCAGGCTGCGTATCTTACCGGTGCCGGCATCGCTGCCGGTGCGATCGGCGAGCCCGATATCGGACTTACCAGCGCGACCGAAATCGCAAATGTCGCGAAAGTCGTTTCCACAAAAGTTGAAATTCCAATCATCTGCGATGCAGATACCGGTTTTGGCAATCCGCTCAACGTCATCCGTACCGTCCATGAACTCGAAAGAGTCGGTGTTGCTGCCATCCAGATGGAAGATCAGCTGATGCCGAAACGCTGCGGACATCTGAACGGCAAGACGCTCATTCCTGCGGATGATATGGTTCAGAAGATGAAGGCGGCCGTCAATGAAAAATTCTACAAGGACACCGTGATCATCGCAAGAACCGACGCAAGGGCGGTCGACGGCTTTGATGCCGCAGTGGAGCGCTCAAAGCGCTATATCGACGCCGGCATCGACGTGCTCTTCTTTGAAGCACCACAATCCGTGGACGAGATCGAACAGATCGCAAAGATTTTCGGCGGACAGATCCCGCTGCTGAGCAATCAGGTATACGGCGGAAAAACACCTTCGCTTACAGCGCAGGAGCTTGAGCAACTGGGTTACAGCCTTGTCATCTTCCCATCCACGATGCCGTATGCCGCAACCGTTCTTTTGAGGCAGGTTGCAGACCGTCTGAAGGCACAGGGCTCCGATAAGGAAGTCATCCCCGGTGGCGACAACGCGATGGATCAGTTCATCACGATGGGACTCAGAGAGTGGCAAGCGCTCGAACAGAAATATAAGGACTGATTCCCGGACGGATATTGCACCATAGAGATCAGGTTGAGCCCTGCGGATCCCGCAGGGCTCAACCGCAGTTTAGACAGATCCTGTATTACATTTTCTGTGCGCAATACGGACCTAAAGCTTTTAAATTGAAAAAGAAAATTATTTTGACAAGCACAAAAATCAGTCTCTTTACAAAGGTATTCAGTGGTGAAATAATGAAACCACAATATTAATTGTTGGGATTGAATAGGACAGGTTATTTCTAAACATCGAGAAAGGAATTCGCTATGAAAAAGGGTTTAATGATTGCATTATCAATAGTGATGTTGCTGGCCTTTACGGCCTGTGGAGGAGGAACCGATTCCGGCAATGTCGGCGGCGGAACGGGCAGTGGTACAGCCCAGACTCCTGCCGACGATACGGTATATGAATTGGTCTATGCGACGCCAAACGGATCTACTGTTCCGATGTACCAAAATGTCGATTCACCGTTAATGCGCCTGATAGAAGAAAACTCTAATGGCAGAATCAAATTCGTAGAATACCTTGGTGGCGCGCTTGCCGCCAGCGGTGAAGCCATGGATGCGGTTAAGTCCGGCGCAATCGATGTTACATTTGATGCCCCCGCATGGTACACCGGTGTATTTCCGGTTTCATTTTTGTTGGAGCAGCCTTGTCTCGGAACGAAAAACGGAGAGGCCGCCAGTTGGGTCTTCTATGATTTGATCCATGAAATACAGCCAAAGGAAATGGAAAACATCGTCGTTCTTGCACCGATGTGTTCGGGACCACGCAATATTATCAGCAGCAAACCGATCCGCACCCTGGAAGACATGAAGGGCGTTCAATTGCGTACGAATACGTCCATGAATGCGGTGGCTCTGGAAACCGGTGCCGTACCTGTTACGATGGGATCCAGTGAACTGTATGAAGCACTGCAAAACCACTTGGTCGATGGCGGATTCTTCTCCTACGAATCCATGACCGTCAGCAAGTACTATGAAGTGTGCGATTATATCACAGATATGCCGATGGTAAATGCTACGGTTATGATTTATATGGGTAAGGCAAAGTTCGATTCACTGCCCGAAGATCTGCAGAAGATTATTGTAGATACCTCTTATGATTTCTTTGTTTCGACATCCTCGAAGTTCTACAATGAATTTACGGACGCAGGAATGGAAATGGCATTTGCCGCGAATCCAAATCTGGAATGGATTCATATGAGCGATGCGGAACTGAAAAAATGGGATGACAAACTCGAACACCTCTATTGGGATTATACAAAGACACTCGATGACGCCGGTTATGATGGAGCAGAATTGGCTGCTTGGGTAAAAGATAAAGTCGAATTCTACAACGAAAAATACGCGAGTTGATTCTATGAATAGTTGGGGAATCGCTGTCTAAACAACAGCGATTCCCTATTTTGTCTTTCATTTATAGGAGGACCGAACATGGCAAAGGTTAAGAAAGTAATCTATAAGGCGTCGTTATATCTCGAGAATATCTCTCTTGTATTTCTTTCATTAACGGCGCTGATCACTGTTGTTAATGTTCTATCGCGGGCGTTTTTCAACCATCCGATATTCGGCATCACAGAGGGCGTCCAATATGCCATATTTGCAGCGGTATGTTTGGGTGCCGCGAACTGTACCTTGTTGAACCAACATGCAAAAGTAGGAATCATTGTTGAGGCATTGAAACCGAAGGCCCAAAAAATCACAGGTGTGGTCACACACATTATGAGCATTGGGTTCTTTGCTGTGGTCACAGTTAGATTGTGGCCGGGGATGGTTGAGACATTTCACTCTACAAGAACAACTGAATCCTATGCGATTCCTTACTGGTATATCAATTTGTTCATAATCATCTGTTTTATTATGGTTACAATTGTCTTGCTTTACCAATTAGTCGTGCAGATTATAGCGCTGACAAGTAAGGAAGAACCGGAAGCGTCGTAGATTTCTCTGGAGCAATCAATAAGGAGTACAAAATGTCTACAATAACAATTGGAATCATCGGATTGATTTTGTTTTTGGTATTGCTGTTTTCCGGTATCCCCGTCAGCTTTGCGATGCTGTTTCTGGGCATTATGGGATTATGTGTGTTACGTACGCCGGAAGCAGCATTTTCAATGGTGAATGATAGTTTCACTTCAACTTTTACTTCCTATACGACGACTGTAGCCCCGATGTTCATACTGATGGGGGTAATCGCCGGATACTCCGGGGTGGGTGCCAGTCTGGTTGAGACGATCAATAAATTTATCGGTCATAGAAGAGGCGGGATTGCGATGAGCGTCCAGGCAGTATGTGCGATCTTTGGCGCGATCTGCGGTTCTGTTCCTGCTACACTTGCCACAATCGGAAAGATCGCTTATCCAGAAATGAAAAAAAGGAACTACGATGACAGATTGTCAACAGGCGCTATTTGTGCCGGATCTACGCTGTGTATTCTGATTCCGCCCAGTCTGACCTTTATCATTTATGGGATGGTTACGGAAGAGTCTGTCGGAAAGCTGTTCATTTCAGGGATTGTCACCGGCGTTATTCTTATGGTTCTGTATATGATTGCGGTTTTCATCTGGTGCCGAATCAGTCCTACGATTTCGCCGGTGTCGGAGAGAACGGCTTGGAAGTACAGATTTAAAAGTCTGCTGAACGGTGGGTTGATTCAAATCATCATTGTTTTTATCATTGCAATGGGTGGGCTTTTCATTGGATTTTTCACGCCGACAGAGGCCGGAGCAGTCGGTGTAGCAGGAATAATGATCGTAACGATTATCACGAAGTCGCTTGATTTCAAAAAATTTGCCGAATCGCTGCGGGAAACCATACGCCTGACAGTCATGATCTATTTCCTGTTGGCAACGGCTTCTGTGTATGGTAAATTCTTCTCATTTACGCGTATTCCGTATGTGATTTCAGATTGGGTTGTTTCGATGAATCTCTCCGTGGTTGTCATCATGCTGATGATCACACTGATCTATCTGATCTTGGGCATGCTTATTGATGCACAGGCATTAATTCTTCTGACGATACCGATTTTCTATCCTGTTGTCATTGAAATGGGACTCAGCGGATTGTGGTTCGGAACCTATATCGTCGTCGTCGTCGGTATGGCGTTGATGACCCCGCCTGTAGCGGTTGCAACTTATATCATGCAGGGTCTGTCCGGTGTAAAACTTCAAAAAATATTTGTCGGTGTCATCCCTTTCATTATTTGTGATTTGGTCATGATGGTGTTGCTCATTCTATTTCCGTCGATTGCGACTTGGTTGCCCGGTTTAATGACTCGATAACCTATAGAGGCACATCACAAAATAGAATATTCCGGCTTTCAAAAGAGGTGCGCGATCCAACAGGTTGCGCTCTCTTTTTGTTGACACACTCTTTTTGTTGCTAGGCAGCCATTGATACTTGAAACATGTGGGTTGCAATGTTACAATGTGCTCAAACCAGCGCTGTCATAGAAATACATGAATTCCGTTATACAGCTAAATATCGGAACATCATTAAGGTGGATTTGTGGATATAAAACAATTAAGATATTTTATTTTAGCT
>JAISKP010000073.1 GCA_031260885.1 Eubacteriales Family XIII. Incertae Sedis bacterium | reverse complement strand
CGTTTTCATTGATATTTCAACGAAATATTAGATTCCTACGAGTGCTTTCCCCTCCGCAAAATCATTCAAGCCTTCACTACGTTTCTTGCAAAGAGGCCGCCTCATTTTGAGACAGCCCCATAAACGTACACCGAGAAATCGTTCCCTTGTGTCACCTTATGTCAATTTATTTACTTTGTGCCATCTCGAGGATAATCAGGTGCGCATCCTCTTTCGCGTGCACTTCGATCGACTCACCTGTAATTTCGACGGCGTCCCGCATGTTCAATCCGGTACCGTTCACGTCCGCCGAGCCTTCGATCAGGACCATATAGGCCTGACGGTCTTTCTTGATCTCAAACGGCAGGCTTTTTCCCGCACGGATCATCGTCGCATAGATGTTCATATCCTGATGAATTTTGATCGGCGCGTCGTTTTCCTTGTTTTCTGTCCACGCGGCGATGGGTAGCCATCTGTCCACTCGATCTTCAAATTTAAACCGGACATCTCCATAATCCGGCGCGTAGTTCTTCTGATCGGGCAAAATCCAGATCTGCAGAAACCGCAGCATTTCACTTCCGAAATTGTGTTCGCTGTGCACCACGCCGGTACCCGCGCTCATATACTGGACGTCGCCGCGCGATAGCGTCCGCTTGTTGCCCATGCTGTCGCCGTGCGTCAGTTCTCCGTCGATGACATAGGAGATGATCTCCATGTCCCGATGCGGATGCACATCGAAGCCTTTACCCGGCTTCACCAGATCGTCGTTGACCACGCGCAGCGCGCCGAACTGCATATTCAGCGGATTGAAATAGTCCGCAAAGGAAAAGTGGTGGCGGGTGTCAAGCCATTCGTGGATGCCTCTTCCCATTTTTGTGCTGTCTACGTATTTGATCATTTTGTGCTCCGTTCCGCCGCGCGCCCGGCTTCGTTCTTTATATATTCAGACAGAGCGGATTGCGCGAACCCGCCTGCCCTACTCTATTAATACCCATATTTTGGAATTGCTAAACAGGACTCATGCAAGCATTCCTTGTACTATAATAGCCGCAAAAATGCTGCGCATTTGTGCTATAATATCCTCATGTCCTACAAAATCAAACTGAACATCTTTGAGGGGCCTTTTGACTTACTCGTTTATCTGATCGAAAACGCCGAGATGAACATTTATGACATCCGCGTGTCCGAGATCACAGAACAATATCTAAAGCAGATTGAGCGCATGAAGGAGCACGACGTCGTGGTCGGTGCGGAGTTCCTGATCCTTGCAGCCACGCTCATCGAGCTCAAATCCCGCATGCTGTTGCCGCGCATCAAGGTAGACGGAACCGAAGAAGAGGATCCGAGAACCGAACTGACACAGAAATTGCTCGAATACACGCGCTTCAAACGTCTCGCGGCGGCAATCGAGGAACAGATGGATTATGCCGCAATGAAACTGACAAAACCGCAGGAAGATCTCCAACCGTTCACGGGCGAACCGGACGAGTATCTTAAAATGGACATAGATCAGTTCATCGCCGCGTTTAAAGCGTTTATTTACCGCAGGCAGAAAAACGAAGAGATGGTCGCAATTCGCGGCAGCATCGAGCGGGAAAAGATGACCGTCGCTGCGAAAAAAGGTGCGATTCGGAGGCTGCTCCGCAAGGCAAAAGGAAAAATTCTGCACTTTCGGGATTTTCTGCTTCCGAACGGCGGCAGATACGATAAAGTTGTCACATTCGTATCCCTGCTCGAAATGATCAAACAGGGCTTTGCCTCGGTCAAACAGGACGGAAACTTTCAGGATATCGAGATCCGGTATAAGGAATCGGAGGAATCGGCACAGTGAGGAGCCAGAATCATGCCAAGTAAGAAAACAATTAAATCCGCATTTGAATCGATGCTGTTTGTGTGGGGTGAACCGCTCGACGTCAAGATCGCCGCATCTGCAATGAATGTCGAAAAAACGGAAGCGGCGGGATACTTCAAAGAACTTCAGCAGGAATATGACGAACAGGGGCGGGGTATCCGGATTCGAGAGATCAACGGAAAATATCAGTTCGTTACGGCTGAGGACAATTTCGACTATATTCGTTCGATCTGTACGCCCGTACACGAGCGCAGGCTTACGCAGGCGGCGCTCGAAGTGCTTGCGATCGTCGCTTACAAACAGCCCGTTACCAAGGGTGAAATCGATTCGATTCGCGGCGTCAAAAGCGAACGCGTACTGGAAGGTCTTACAAAAAAAGGGCTGGTCGAGGATAAAGGTCGTTCCGATCAGATCGGGCGTCCGATCCTGTATGGGACGACGGATGTCTTCCTGACGCATTTTGATCTGAAAACGCTCAAAGAGCTTCCGGCGATCGAGGACATTGAAGACGCCCTTCAGTATACAGAACCGCAATCCGCTGCTGATCTTCGGCAAACAAGCCTCGATTTGGGACAGTGAACGCGGATCGAAACATCAAACTTATCGCGACCGATCTCGACGGAACGCTTCTTGACTCGGATATGGGTCTGTCGCCTGAGAACAGAGAGGCGCTCGAACGTTGCGGGGCTGCCGGCATCTGCGTCGTCATCGCTACCGGACGGTCGAAAACGTCCGTTCCCGAATGCGTTCTGGATTTGGCATGTATCGATTATCTCGTATGTGCAAACGGTGCAAAGATCTATGATGCGCATACGGGAAAACAAATTTACGCAAAATGTCTGACGCGCGAAGCGGTTGAAAACGTCCGGGAGATCATCGAAAATCCTGAAGTGATGTGCGAGGTGTTCTGGGATGGTTCACCCTATATAAGTGAGACCTGTTACGGAGATCTTACGCGTTATGGCATTCCCGGTTGGGTCGTTGAATATGTCCGCGAATCGCGCATCCCCGTGCCGGATATCGCCGCGTTCGCACGTGCACACATCGATGAGATCGAAAACATCAACTTTGTCTATGGAAACGAAGATCTGCGGGATTGGATCTATAGAAGGCTCCATGGGAACACGCTGTATACGCTGACGACGTCGATGCGCTACAATCTGGAAATCGGCGGCATCGGCGTCAGCAAAGCTTCCGCCTTAGAATTTCTCTGTGATGCGCTCGACATAGATGCCCGTGAAACCTTATGCATCGGCGATAACGACAACGACGCCCGGATGTTGCAGTTTGCCGGAATCGGGGTGGCAACCGACAATGCGTCCGCCGCCGCGAAAGTCGCTGCGGACGTGGTAACCCTCTCCAACAACGAAGCCGGCGTCGCATTTGCACTCGAAATGTTCTGTAATAAAAAATAAATATTTTATTCGGTGACGTATTATTGACAGACCATATATGGTGTGCAATAATTGTAAATACACCATAGATATTGTTGTTTCGGCGTCATATCATCCGACCGAGCAACATGCGAAAAAACCTTGCAATTCTAAGATTTTGATACTATTTCATCTATCGTGCCGTTATTCACGCAGCAGCAAAGGGGGCTTATTTTGTTTTCTACAATTACAAAACGTGACGGAAGAAGTGTCGATTACGACATCGTCAAAATCGAAGATGCAATCAGAAAAGCAATGGTCGCCAGCGGACGCAGCGACACGGAAGAGGCGGAGCGCCTGTCCGTGGCTGTCGAAAAGCGTCTGGCTGAAAAATATCCGAAGGAACCGCCCGATGTAGAAACGATTCAGGACACGGTCGAAGCCGTGCTGATGGATAAAGGCTATCCGCTCGTTGCAAAAAAATACATATTATACCGTTCCGACCGCAGCCGCACGCGCGAACGCAATACGCGGCTCATGCACATCCTCGACGAGCTCACCTTCCAGGATGCCGCCGGCAGCAATATCAAGCGTGACAACGCAAATATCGACGGCGATACGGCAATGGGCATCATGCTCAAATACGGTTCCGAGAGCGCGAAGGATTACTATGAGAAATACATTCTGACGCAGCAGCAGTCGGATGCCCATTCGAGCGGCGATATTCATATTCATGATTTTGATTTTTATACGCTGACGACGACCTGTTGTCAGATCGACATCAATAAGCTTTTTCAGGGCGGATTTTCGACAGGGCACGGGCATCTGCGTGAACCGAACAGCATCCATAGCTATGCAGCGCTCGCCTGCATTGCGATTCAGTCAAATCAAAACGACCAGCACGGCGGACAGAGCATTCCGAATTTCGATTACGGGCTCGCGCCCGGCGTCGCAAAGACCTATAAAAAGCTTTATCGTTCCAACCTCAACAAGGCGATGAAGCTGCTCGTTCCGGATGCCGAAATTACGGAGGATGAAATCAAAGCGCTCTACGCGAAGATCGAAGCGGAGCAGGGACTTTTCCCCGCACTTGAGCTCAAAGCGGAATTTACAGCGGCAGAGGAAACGGCGCTTACAGCGGCAGTTCCCGTATTTGCGGAGAAACCCGAACTTTTAAAATCCGTCCGGGACTTCGCATACAAGACCGCAACGGCGGAAACAGAGAAAGAAACCCGTCAGGCGATGGAAGCGCTCGTGCACAATCTAAATACGATGCACAGCCGCGCCGGAGCACAGACGCCGTTTTCGAGCATCAATTACGGGACGGATACTTCACCCGAAGGGCGCATGGTGATCCGCAATGTCCTCTATGCAACGGAAGCCGGTCTAGGCGGCGGCGAGACGCCGATCTTCCCGATTCACATCTTCAAGGTAAAGGAAGGTATCAGTTATAATGAAGAGGATCCGAACTACGATCTCTTCAAACTCGCGTGCAAGGTCAGTGCCAAGCGGCTGTTTCCGAACTTCTCGTTCCTCGACGCCCCGTACAACATTCAGTACTATGAAGCGGGGAAGCCGGAGACGGAAGTGGCGTACATGGGATGCCGGACGCGTGTACTCGGGAACACCTTTGACAAGGACAATCAAGTCGCCTTCGGACGCGGAAACCTCAGCTTCACATCGATCAACCTGCCACGGATCGCGATCAAGAGCCACGGCAACATCGAATGGTTCTTCGAGGAACTCGAACGCAAACTTGACCTCACAGCAAATCAACTGCTCGACCGCTATAGGATACAGTCTGCTAAAAAGGTTCGCAATTTTCCATTCCTCATGGGGCAGGGGATCTGGATCGGTTCAGACAAGCTTGGGCTTGATGACGAGATCGGCGAAGTATTGAAGCACGGAACATTGTCCGTCGGGTTCATCGGTCTTGCCGAAGCACTCACCGCGCTGATCGGTAGCCATCACGGTCAGACGCCTGAGGCGCGGAACCTCGGTCTTGAGATCGTGGGCTTCATGCGGGATTACCTCGATAAACTCAGCGTGGAAAAGAACCTGAACTTCACGCTGCTCGCGACGCCTGCGGAGGGACTTGCGGGAAGATTTGTGCGGCTCGATCGAAAAAAATTCGAAGAAATCGAGGGCGTTACGGATCGTGATTATTATACAAACGGGTTCCATGTGCCCGTATACTATCCGATCTCAGCCTATGAGAAGATCAAAATAGAAGCGCCCTATCATGCGCTGACGAATGCCGGTCACATCACCTATGTCGAACTCGACGGTGATACGTCGAACAACATCGATGCATTTGAGAAGATCATTCGTACGATGAAGGACGCAGGCATCGGCTACGGTTCCGTGAACCACCCGGTGGATCGTGATCCCGTGTGCGGATACAACGGCATCATTGACGACGTCTGCCCCGGCTGCGGGCGGCACGAAGAAGAAGGACCGGTGGGCTTTGAGCGGATCAGAAGGATCACGGGATATCTCGTCGGCACGCTCGATCGGTTCAACGATGCGAAACGCTCCGAGGAGCACGACCGCATCAAACACGGCATTTGACAAATAATTGTCAATCCGATGTGATGATCCACGAAAAAACGATCGATGTTGCAGGGATTATCGAAGATTCGATTGTAGACGGTCCCGGACTGCGCATGGCGATCTTCGTGCAGGGATGCGATAAACGGTGCGTGGGCTGCCACAATCCCGAAGCGCAGCCGGTCAGTGGCGGAACGCCGTACACGATTGAAGCGCTGCTCGAAAAGATCGCCGCAAACCCGATTCTGAGCGGTGTGACCTTTTCCGGCGGAGAGCCAATGCTGCAGGCAGCGGCACTCCTATCCCTTGCAGAGCAGATTAAAGCCAAAGGGCTGGATCTCGCAATCTACACGGGCGACACCCTTGAAGAAATTCTGAAAAAAGGAGACGAAGCCGAGCTGCGTCTCCTTTCGTTTGCCGACGTCCTGATCGACGGTCCTTTTGTTCTTGAACAACGTAGCCTTGCGATCCCATTTCGGGGCTCCGCGAATCAGCGCATCCTCGATCTGCCGAAGTCGCTTGCCGCAGGGGAAGCGGTGCCCGTCACAAATCCTGCGTGGGGAACATAAAGTAACATACGGGCAGGGAAGCTGAAACAGACAGACAGCAAGCGTAACCTGAAAAATGACTGCATTTACAAATGAAACGGCCGCCACTTTGGCAACAACTTCAGTTCTGTTTGAACGAAGTGAGTTAACGAAGTTGTCCAAAGTGCCGACCGTTTCATTTAATGTAAATGCTCATTTTTTGTTGGGACGCTTGCTGTCTGTCTGTTTCCGCTTCCCGATTTATGTCTCAGGCCGTTTCTCAGCGACCTTCCAGCGGCACATACGGCGTATGATGACCGATGTACATATAAGCAGGGCGGATGATCTTGCCCTGGTTGATCAGTTCCTCAATGCGGTGTGCGCTCCAACCTGAGATGCGCGCAATCGCAAAGATCGGCGTATAGAGTTCCGGTGGCAGATCGAGCATGCTGTATACGAACCCGCTGTAAAAATCAACATTGGCGGAAACGCCCTTGTAGATTTTTCTCACATCACCGATGACCTTAGGTGCGAGCCTTGCGACGGAACTGTAAAGTCCGTATTCATCGGTTCGGCTCTTTTCCACCGACAGTTTTTCGACGAAGCGTTCAAAGATATTCGCCCTCGGATCGGACAGCGAATATACGGCATGTCCCATACCGTATATCAGACCGGCGTTGTCAAAGGCCTCGCCCGCCAGAAGCTTGCGCAGATACGTTTCGATTTCCGCATCATCCGTCCAATCCTGAATGCTTTGCTTCATATCATCAAACATTTCGACGACCTTGATGTTTGCGCCGCCATGTTTTGGGCCTTTCAGCGAACCGAGGGATGCTGCGATCGTGGAATAGGTATCGGTACCCGAGGATGAGACAACATGTGTCGTGAACGTCGAGTTGTTGCCGCCGCCGTGCTCCGCATGGAGCACCAATGCGAGATCGAGGATACGCGCTTCAAGCTCCGTGTACTTGCCGTTCTTTCGCAGCATACGCAGAATATTTTCTGCAGTGGAAAGCTGGGGACGCGGCATATGGATGAACAGATCCGAACCATTGTGGTAATGCCGGTAAGCCTGATA
>JAISKP010000059.1 GCA_031260885.1 Eubacteriales Family XIII. Incertae Sedis bacterium | reverse complement strand
GGAAACCGGAGTCGTCCTGCTGCGCCCACGCATTCACCGTGATTACCTCCGGTTCGACGACCTCTTCAACAAAGTAGTCCAACGCAGCCGTTACCTGTTCCGATGTGGCGAGCGGATTGATCACGACGTCAAGTGCCGCATTCGCCTTCGCTGTATCGACGTCAGGCTCGCAGATCGCGCGAATCAATGCGGATTTGTCCGCCATCGTGAAATAGGGTGTGAACCAGTCCGCGGATATGCCGAGATCCGCGCCGAAATCCCAGAGCGAAAACTGCCAGCGGATGACGTCGCCGTCTGTCAATATATAGTCGCCGATCCCTTCATTCGCAATATCGTTATTGACGGTGTACATCCAACCGGACATATCGCTGTAATCCATTTGTCCAAGCCAGTCGGAGTCTGATTTGCCGTGTGCGATCGCGTCTTCTGTCGTCGGTCCGCCGTTATCCGTAATATAGGACGGGACATTGAGCTCAGACGTGTCAAACCCTTGGACCCGCCCAAGGTAGTTGCTGTCCAGACCCTCGGATGCATGACCCGTCTTCGTCAAAAGCGCCTTTGTCGCATCGGCAGCGGTCGAGCCCACAGGCAGCGTGAGTTCTGTCGGTTCAATATAGAAACCCTGACCCAGATTGTAGCCTTCAAAGTCGATGATGACTTTGATGTCACCCGCACCCGCAAACGCGGTCTGCGGTGTCAGTCCGATCAAGAGCATGATCGCAAGTAAAATCATCAGGATTCTCTGTCTGATGTTCGCTTTATAAAGCATCGTATTCATTTGACTTCTCCTTCATCCAAAATTATCTTTATGACATCCGTATATTTAAACCCCTGCTTTAATAGGGGATATTGCCCTGCGGCGCGCATCAAAAAACAAATAGCGACCTCGTTTCGGGGTCGCTATTTCGCGCAATTGCTCCAATAAAAAAAGCATCTGTTCTTCTATCAACCCAAGAACTTCTGTTGCTGTGTGTAAAAGGTAGGTCTCCCGACTCTGCGTCATCCTCCGGCGCGTCTTCTCACCTGTCCGAGCCGTAGATTTCACGAAATCAAAGATTTCGGAAATCCTGACCGGAGATCTACCATCGATTTGTTTCACAAATCGGGTTAGGTCTCCCTACAAAACAGACAATGACTGAACTTCTCGTTCTTGCGCCTTCGTCGGCAGTTACGGTTGTGGTTTGCAGTTCCGGATTTTCACCGGATTCCCTGTTATGGATCTCTTGTCAACGCAAGAAATTCCACCCAAAACACTTTTGCTATTCAATTGTCTTTACGGTAGAGCGGATTGCTCGAACTCGCGCAATCCGCTCTGCCTTACGACTTCATTATATGCTTAGGGCACCTCATGTCAATAACTTTTTAGCAGGAGCATCTTCATTTCACCGTATGCGCCCGCAAGGCATTGAAGGTCGCGATGATTGCGACGCCGACGTCGGCGAATACGGCTTCCCACATATTTGCGAGTCCGAATGCCGCCAGCAAAAGAACCAAACCCTTCACACCGAGCGAAAACACCACGTTCTCGCGTACGATCCACTTCGTCTTTTTTGCGATGTCCAGCAGAATCAGAATCCGTGAAGGTTCGTCGTTCATGATCACGATGTCGGCGGCTTCGATCGCCGCATCGGATCCGAGCCCGCCCATCGCGATACCGACATCCGAGCGAGCGAGCACAGGCGCATCGTTGATGCCGTCTCCGATGAATACAACTTTCGACTTTTCCGCATCGCCGGAGGTTTCCATGATCTGCTCAACGGCTTCAACCTTCTGTCCCGGCAGCAGCCCTGCGCGCACGTCTTCCGGCAGAATGCCGAGCTTCTGTGCCGCCTTGCCTGCGGCCTGCTCGTTGTCCCCCGTCAACATGATGACACGATAGTCACCTCTGCTGCGCAATCCTGCGATCGCAGCCGCGCTGTCCGACTTCGGCTCGTCGGTGAGGAGGATCCTGCCGATATAACTGCCGTCTACCGCAATGTATACGGCAGATCCGGCGTCGTCTGCGGCAGCATCCGGATCGAGAACCGCCGTCACGTTCTCTTTTGTCAGGAGCTTGATGTTTCCGGCGAGAATCGTCTTTCCGGACACGACAGCCTTGATGCCGTAACCGGGTTCTTCCGTAATGGATTCGATATCGGTCGGTCTGATCTCGCCGCCGCCTTCGGCGAACCGTTCCAAAATAGAAACGGCAATCGGATGCGTAGAAGCGCTTTCGGCATAAGCCGCATAACGGAGGACATCGTCTTGCGTATTGATATGACCGTCTGCAGCCGCTTGCGCATCGGCACCGGTTTCCGTTACCGCAGTCTCAATCCGCTCCACAACAAAGCGACCCATCGTCAGCGTGCCGGTCTTATCGAACACGAATGTTCCGATTTTGTTGAGCGCTTCGAGATAGTTCCCGCCTTTGACGAGAAGACCCTTTGAGGACGCCGCGCCGATACCGCCAAAGAACCCGACCGGAATCGAAATCACAAGCGCGCACGGACAGGATACGACGATGAAGATCAGTCCGCGGTGGATCCAGTCTGAAAATCCGCCGCCCAAGATCATCGGCGGAACGAACGCGAGCAACACAGCCACGCCGACGACCGCGGGCGTATAATACCGCGCGAAGACCGTGATAAAGTTCTCCGCCTTGGCTTTCTTGGATGATGCGTGTTCCACCATGTCGATGATCTTACTCGCCGTGGATTCGCCGAACGTCTTCGTGACGCGAACGGTCAGAAGTCCGCGTCCGTTCACCTGACCGGAGAGGATCGTATCGCCGGGCGTCACATCGCGCGGCGCGGATTCTCCGGTCAGCGCGCTCGTATCGATGGCGCTGCTGCCTTCCAGAACAATCCCATCGAGCGGAATCTTTCCGCCCGGTCTTATCTGGATGTGATCATCTATCGCTACCGATTCGGCAGGAACTTCAACGGGATGCCCATTGATGAGCTTTTCCGCAGTATCGGGACGAATGTCAAGCAGGGCTCGAATCGATTTGCGGCTGTGCGCCACCGCGCGATCCTGCAGATATTCACCCACAGAATAGAAAAGCATGACGGCGACGGCCTCCGGATATTCACCGATGATAAAAGCGCCGACGCTCGCTATTGCCATGAGAAAGTTTTCGTCAAAGATCCGGCCGTGTGTGATATTTTTAACGGCCGTAAGCAGCACATCTTTTCCGATCAAAATATAGGCGATCAGCAGGATACCGATGGGTGCCCACTTCAACACCGTTTCGGATGCGGATGCAGAATCGCCGGAAACCCCTGTGGCATCGGTGCCGATTCCGAAGATCTGCCCGCCAAAG
>JAISKP010000033.1 GCA_031260885.1 Eubacteriales Family XIII. Incertae Sedis bacterium | reverse complement strand
CCGAGCGTACAGTTTGAGGCAAACGGCTTTAACCGCGTCATTTCAAACCGCTCGCTCAACGCAGACGGTGGCGCGCTTTTGGATGAATCAAAACCGCGGGGAGATATCATCAGTGCCCTTGAGGATGTAGTGACCTCCGCGATGGAGAATGACTATATCACGAGCGAAGGCGTAACCGTGACGATCGCATCGAAGAATCCTGAGATCTTCAGTGTACTGGATGATTTGATTCAAGAGACGCTGTCCTTTACAAAACTTCGCATCATCGCCATTACCCCGGAGGAAGCGGATGAAGCGTTGAAATTGGGCGTATTGCCACACAGGTATATCCTGGCAAAGCAGGCAGCGGCGGCGGATGCTGATCTCAGTTTTGAAGAGGCGTTGCACCTGAAAAACAGTTTTCTCGAATTGTTGATCAATGGGGAAGCGGACTGGCCGTTACCGGGGATGGAGAACATACCGTAAACCACGCGGATTTCAGGATCGGCGGGTTGAAAAAAGGAGTGAGCCGATTGCTCGGCATACATAGGGGGGGGTGGAAAAACAGAACGCGCAGCGTTCTGTTTTTTATGATAGAATAGATCGTTATGGAGGAAGCAATGAAGGTTATCAAAAAAACGGTTAAGTTGGACAACGTCGGATATGATATCCGCGGACCGCTTGTAGAGGAAGCGGCCAGGATGATAGCAGACGGCAAACAGATCATCAGTCTGAATACGGGGAATCCTGCAACCTTCGGTCTCTTTGCGCCGGCGTTCGTCGAAGAGACCATGAAAGCAAACATCCATAAGTCAGAAGGGTACTCCGATTCGCGCGGGATAAACGATGCGATCGATGCGATCATCGGTTACAGTGTATCAAAGGGAATATACGGCTTGGATCACAACGATGTATACACGGGCAACGGCGTCAGTGAACTGATCAACATCACCCTACAGGCGTTGCTCGACAACGGAGACGAAATCTTGATTCCAACTCCGGATTATCCGCTTTGGACATCAATCGCAACGCTTTGCGGCGGAAAGGTCGTACATTATCTCTGTGATGAAACAAACGAATGGCTTCCGGATGTAGATGATATTAAAAGAAAAGTCAGTCCCAGGACGAAGGCGATCGTTATTATAAATCCAAACAATCCGACGGGCGCGCTTTATCCGAAGGAAAATCTGCTTGAGATCCTTGAAGTTGCGCGACAGAATGGGCTTATCGTCTTTTCGGATGAGATCTATGACCGCCTTGTAATGGACGGTCACAAGCATATTGCTGCCGCATCGCTCGCCTCCGATCTGTTCGTGATTACGTTCAACGGGCTTTCGAAGTCACACATGGTCGCAGGTTTCCGCTGCGGCTGGATCACGCTTTCGGGAGACAAAAGCTGTGTAAAAGATTATATCGAAGGTATCCATATGCTCGCATCCATGCGGCTATGTGCAAATGTTCCCTCGCAGTCGATCATCAGCGCGGCGCTTGCTGATCCGTTCAGCGCAAGACCGCTTCTGGAACCCGGCGGTCGGATCTATGAACAGCGGGAATGTATATACTCCTCGATCACAAAGATTCCAGGCATCAGTTCTGTAAAACCCAAGGCTGCATTTTACCTGTTTCCGAAAATCGACACCGAGATGTACGGTATCGAGAATGACGAACAGTTCGTACTCGATTTTCTGCACGAGCACCACGTGCTCATGACGCACGGGCGTGGCTTCAACTGGCCGCATCCCGATCATTTTCGTATTGTTTATCTGCCTGAAGTAAAGGAACTTATGACCATTTCCGGGAAGATGGAACAGTTTTTAGCCGGTTATTCGCAGAAAAGTTAAGCCGTTGCAGTAGGCGTAAAGAAAATCGCATGATAACACAGACAGATGAGGAGGAAATTGAACGATGTATGAGAAGTTAACACTGGATGATGCATATGCGCAGCTGAGCACGTCAAAAGGCAGCGGATTGTCATCTGCAGAGGCCGAAAGGCGGCTTGCAGAAAACGGTCCCAACCAATTTGATGAGCAGAAAAAGAAATCGCTTCTTCAGAGCTTTTTCTCGCAGTTAAACGATCCGATGATCTATATTCTGCTGGCGGCAACGGTCGTCTCCATCTTTTTGGGAGAATATACGGACGCATGCATTATCATCGCGATCGTGTTGCTCAATGCGATTATTGGCGTCGTGCAGGAGTCAAAGGCTGAAAAATCCCTCGAAGCGCTGAAAAAGATGTCCAGTCCGAACGCCGTCGTGCGACGGGACGGACATATTAGCGAAATCCCTGCGGCGAATCTTGTGGTCGGAGATGTTGTCCTGCTTGAGGCGGGGCGTATCGTGCCGGCGGATCTGCGGTTGATCGAAACGATCAATCTGAAGGTGGAAGAAGCGGCGCTGACGGGAGAGTCCGTTCCCGTAGAAAAGGATGCTTCGTTTGTGGCTGACGGCGAAATCGGTATCGGAGATCGTATTAACATGGCGTATCTTTCGACCGGCATCGCTTACGGTAGGGGCGAGGGCGTCGTGGTTGCTACCGGAATGAACACCGAGATGGGACATATCGCCCGTATGATCAGCGAAGAAAAAGAGGAAATGACTCCGCTGCAGAAGAAACTCGCGGGACTCGGCAAGGTGCTCGGTATCCTCGCGCTCATCATATGCGCACTGCTTTTCATCATCGCGGTCCTCCAGCATCGTGACGTCTTTGAAATGCTTCTGACTGCGATCTCACTTGCGGTCGCAGCGATTCCGGAAGGTCTTCCCGCTGTCGTTACAATCGTGCTAGCACTTGGCGTTCAGCGGATGGTCAAGGTGAATACGATTATCAGAAAACTTCCTGCGGTTGAAACGCTCGGTTCCGTCAATGTCGTTTGTTCCGACAAGACGGGCACATTGACGCAGAACAAGATGACTGTGACGAAGGTGTATGCCGATGAAAAGATCAGCGATGCGGGCGATGTAAAATACAGCGATATCAAACTGCTCACGGACGGATTCATTCTGTGTACGGATGCGGAGATCGACCACGAGC
>JAISKP010000193.1 GCA_031260885.1 Eubacteriales Family XIII. Incertae Sedis bacterium | reverse complement strand
CTTTGAAGAGAAGGGTTATGTGCAGCCGGCGGAAGTGAAGTTTTATGTACATGATCCGATTCCGACGGCAGGTCTTTCAAGGACGGAGATCAACGAAGTATCGGAGCGCGTTGAGACTGTAATCCGGGAAAAAATCGACGAATGGAACGCTGCAAGTGTTGCAGCCTCCGAAGAATAAGATGAAACAGTGCTGCCTTATGACAGAATGGAGCAAATAGCATGGAGATTTACAGACAGAAAAAACCGCCGGTGATCAGATGGATTGTGGCAGCTTTCTTCGCGGTTGTGTTTCTTGCAGATCTTACGCTGGTCGTCCTGGGAACAACCGATTTTATCGATCAACCGATAGAGACCTTCATTCACGGTTTCAGAACCGGTTGGCTGACCGTGGTTGCAGAAGGCGTCACGTTTTGCTCGAATACATCGACGCTGATCGTCATTTGTGCTGTTCTGCTCATCCTACCGACCAGATCACGGTTCGGTCTCCCGCTTATGATCGCAGTCGGCATCGCTGCAGGCTTTCACTATGCCTTTAAAGAGATCATTGAAAGGGCCAGACCGGATGAACTTTACAGGCTGATCGAAGTCGACGGATACAGCTTTCCGAGCGGACACGCCAACGGCGGTTTCGTCTTCTACATTTTTCTGCTGATCCTCGTCAGACGATACCTCATCTTGAACAAACATAAACCGGCAGCGTGGCTGTTCACGATTTTGATCCCGATTCTTGTCGCGGCAATCGGTCTCAGCAGAGTATATCTGGGCGTACATTATCCGACGGATGTGATCGGCGGATGGGCGCTCGGCATCGTGCTGATCATCGTGCTTGTGACCTTATATGACGACATTTATCCTTCAAAGTACAGGATCACCTACGATCCGCCCGCATGGGACACGCTTCGCAAAAGAAAAGAGTGGAAACACCCTGACGTTTCGGCCAAAGGCGCACAGGTTCTCGAATTTCCAAAATACAGAAGTCCGTGGCGGCATACGAACGCGCCTTCAAAACAGAAGCCGGAGGAGCAAAAGGACGAATCCGGAGAGGAACCGGAAGATCTGTAACAGATCTTAGATTTCTCCGCCCCGGTCATAGTAAACGCTCTTGCCCCTTGCTGAAAGCGGAACCGCATAGCAGACGCGCACATCTTCCGGCAGGAGTCCGATTCGAACAGCGGCTTTCCCCGCCGTGTACATGATGCGGTTGTCGATCCGGTTGTCTGCAGCGAGCGAAACCGCCGAACCAACGGCAATTCCAAGATCCGTGATATTGAACGCGCAGTTTGCCCCTGCTTTGCTCATTTCCGCGCAGGTTTCAAATCCGCAGATGCCGCAGCCGGAAAGTCCCAACGGAACATTCCGCACGCCGATCAGAACCACACATTCCGAATTGTCCACATTGCCGCCGTCCCGCAGGAAGGGGCCCGCATCCGGTGATTCGGCGATTTTCCTCATTTCGGCGGTGATCGCATCCTTCTCTTTGCCGTCAACGATTAGCGTCACGATCTTATCGTTGCCGCAGCCCTTCGGTGCCGTCCTTGCCGCAGTCGCCATGCCTTTTGCCACTGCCAAAACGGTGTCTTTCTCAATGTCTTCGCTTTTGTAAATCATAATGATATCCTCCTATTCATTACTATACATCGTCGTGCGGTAAGTGAAAAGGGCTTTCGGGATCACCTGAAAGGACTTTCGTCGAGACCTGCTGCCGGAACCCGCTTGTAAAAACGGCGCTGCTGTGGTACTTTATTAATCAATAAAGATAAATTCGCAAAGGCGATGATGAAGAGCAGTAACCGGAGAAAGCAGATCAGGGAGCGGTGCCTAGACTGAGAGCACTGCGTGTAAGGTTCCCGGCGAAAGAACACTTCGGAGCTTGAGATTCGAAAGGTATTCCGGCAACCGCCGGTTGCCGCGTAGGGTTTCACGGGCAGCGGCCGTTATACCGCAGCAAAGAGGATTTCCGGTCCCGCGCGGCGTCAGAAGGCGCTTCTGCGGCATCATGCCGGATATCAATCCGGGTGGCACCGCGTATCATCGTCCCAGAGTTGTTCTGTGGCGATGTTTTTTTGAATGCTGAGGTCGGGGATCGGCAAGAAACCCTAAGGCGTCAAAGTGTTGAATACGATATTGAAAGGATGGCTGACAAATGAAAATTACAGAAGAACTTGTCGATTATGTCGCCGACCTGTCAAGGATAACGCTTGACAGAGACGAGAAGGTCGCGCGCGGTAAAGATTTGGGCGATATCCTCGATTACATGGACAAACTGAACGAGCTCGACACATCGGGTCTGCCTGAAATGACACATCCGTTCGAGTCCGAAAACAGGTTCCGGGAGGATGCGGTGACAAATGCGGATCGGCGCGAAGAAATGCTCGCGAACGCTCCCGAATCAAAAGGCGATTTTTTCAGGGTATTCAAGACGGTTGAGGAGTAACAAATGGAAATACGCGATCTGACAGCCCTCGAACTCGGGCGGCTCATCCGAGAAAAGAAGATCAGCAGTCCGGAAGCGACGAAGATTTTTCTCGATGCTGCGAAGGAAGACGCCGCAAAAGAAGCGACACAAAAATCAAAGATCAATGCCTTTATCAGCATCGATGAGGAGGGCGCACTCAAGAGAGCGGCGGAAGTACAGCGGCATATCGACGCGGGAGAGATGCTTTCTCCGGTTTCGGGGGTGCCTGTAGCCGTGAAGGACAACATCTGTATTCAGGGCGGTCTCACAACAGCGGCCTCCCGCATTTTGTCAAATTTCGTTCCACCGTACAGCGCGACGGTCATCGAGAAACTCGAAGCCGCCGGTAGCGTTGTGATCGGAAAGACAAATCTCGATGAGTTCGCCATGGGCGGATCCACCGAGACTTCATTTTATGGCGTCACGCGCAACCCGTGGGACACGGAGCGCGTTCCGGGCGGTTCTTCGGGCGGCTCGGCAGCAGCGGTTGCTGCCGGTTTTGCGGCTTACGCAATCGGCTCGGATACGGGCGGATCGATCCGACAGCCTGCGGCGTTTTGCGGCATGACCGGTCTCAAACCGACTTATGGTAGCGTTTCGCGTTATGGGCTTCTCGCTTATGCCTCTTCACTGGATCAGATCGGTCCGATCTGCAGGGATGCACGCGACAGTGCCGTGGTCTATTCGATTTTATCCGGCGGGGATCCAAAGGACAGCACCTCCATTGCACAGGAAGCCTATCGACCCTGCGGTCTCGTTCATGACGGCGAGCATGACATCGAAAGCGGGCTCAAAGGGAAAAAGATCGGTATCCCTGCGAATTACCTTTCGGACGGCATTTCGGAAGCGGTCAGGAGCCGAATCCGAACCGCGGCGGACGAACTCCGTGCGCTCGGCGCAGAAGTCGTGGAATTCGAACTGCCGCTCATTGAATATGCCGTGCCGGCGTACTACATCATCGCCTGCGCGGAAGCCAGTTCAAACCTCTCTCGTTATGACGGCATAAAATACGGTTACAGATCCAAAAACGCTTCGGATATTTTAGAGACATATTATCTGTCCCGAAGCGAGGGTTTTGGGACGGAGGTGAAACGCCGCATCATGCTCGGCTCATTTGTACTGAGCTCGGGTTATTTCGACGCCTATTATAAAAAGGCGTTGCAAGTTCGCGGACTGATCAAGGGTGCTTTCGACGCGGCTTTTGCGCAGTACGATATGTTGCTTGGACCGGTCAGCCCGACGCCGGCATATAAAATCGGCGGACAGATATCAGATCCGATCGCGATGTATATGGCCGATGTCTATACCGTGTCGGTGAATCTGACCGGCGTTCCGGCGATCGCGCTGCCCTGCGGATTTACGGAAGGCGTGCGCGGGGAAGGCGGCGGACTCCCTGTCGGGATGCAGCTGATCGGAAAACCACAGGGCGAACATGAAATCCTGACGGCGGCGGCGGCATATCAGACCGTAACGAGTTATCATAAAAGACGCCCCGGCGAGGGCGTATAAAGGAAATAGGATTGCGCTGCAAGGCGGCGGTTTGAAAAAGAGGGATTACGCTGCAAAGCGGCGGAACGGAGCAACAGATGACATATGAAACAGTGATGGGCCTCGAGGTCCACGTGGAGCTCTCCACAAAGACAAAGATCTTCTGCGGATGCAGCACGGCGTTTGGTGGCGAACCGAATGCGCACGTATGCCCGGTGTGTCTCGGCATGCCCGGTTCGCTGCCCGTCCTGAACAGGGAAGTGGTAAGCAAGGCAATCCGCGCCGGCCTTGCCCTGAACTGCAAAAACCTTTCGGAAAAGGAAATCGAGAAAAACATCTTCGACCGCAAGAACTACTTCTACCCTGATCTGCCGAAGGATTACCAGATCTCACAGCTCTACCATCCGATCTGCCGGGACGGACAAGTCGAACTCGACATGGGCGATTATAAGAGAATTGTGCGCATTCACGAGATTCATATGGAAGAAGATGCGGGAAAACTCATTCACGAACCGGGGGCGAGCCTCATCGATTACAACCGCTGCGGCGTACCGTTGATCGAGATCGTTTCTGAGCCGGATCTGCGGTCGGCGGACGAAGTCGCCGCCTATCTCGACAAGCTCCGTGAGATCCTCGTCTATCTCGATGTCTCCGACTGCAAAATGGAAGAGGGATCGATGCGTGCCGACGTCAATCTGTCGCTGCGTGAAGCGGGTAGCGCGGAATACGGCACAAGAACGGAGACGAAAAACATGAACTCCGTCAAGGCGATTCGCCGCATGATCGAGCACGAGACGGCGCGGCAAGCGGGCATCTTAAGCGGCGGCGGAAGCATCCTGCAGGAGACGCGGCGCTGGGATGACAACACGGGTGAAAGCAACGCGATGCGCAGCAAGGAAAACGCGCAGGATTACAGATATTTTCCGGATCCGGATTTGGTTCCGGTGCACATCGACGCAGCGTGGATCGCTGCGGAGAAGGAAGCCCTTCCCGAACTTGCAGAGCAGAAACGCGTCCGGTATTGTCGTGAGTGGAAAATCCCCGAAAACATCGCGTCGATCATCACCTCGGAACGAGGCTATGCAGCACTGTTTGAGACCATTGTGAAAGAACTTCGCGCGGGCGTGGAAGATGAAGCGGATTTGGCGGCATATGCGCGGGAAGCGGCGAATGCGGTCACAGGCGACATCCTCTACCTGATCAAAAGCGGCGCGGGAACAGACTCCCCGGGCGGAATAAAGGACGCGGTTCTCCCTGCGCATGCCGGAAGTTCTGCGCAGGACATCCGGATCGAAACAATCGACGGTCGAAAGATCGCACTTGAAATAAAGATGGTACAAAACGGAAAGATCAACCGCAGCGTCGGCAAACTCCTGATCGAAAAGATTGTCCTGGAAGATGCTGATCCGGAGACGTATGTGAAAGAACACGATCTCGCGATCATTGAGAATGCGGAGCTGCTCTCAGAGACCGTCACTGCCGTGATCGCAAACAACCCGACATCCGTCGCGGACTACAAGTCCGGCAAGGAAAAGGCCTTCGGCTTTCTCGTCGGTCAGGCGATGAAGGAACTCAAGGGCAAGGCAAATCCGCAGGCGGTGAACGCTGCGCTGAAGAAAGCGCTTGAAGCGGCGGGCGTGGCGATAACGCTCGGCGCGAAAGCGCCCGGCGCACGCTCGGAAAATGATACGGTCAGCGGATTCTCTCCCGAGATCCCGACATGGAAGAAGCGTCTGTCAAGTGAAATTCTTGACATAAAGGCGAGCGCGGATCCCGACACGGCGACATCCGGCATCGCCGTCTCAACGTCCGAGCGCTACAGGACGCATACCTGCGGCGCACTGACGGAATCGGATACCGGACAGACCGTCAAGCTCGCCGGCTGGATCCACACGATCCGGGATCACGGCGGCATCGTGTTCGTCGATCTGCGCGACCAGTACGGTGTGACCCAAGTAGTCGTCACGGAAGAGCAGGTGAATGCCCTGAGCAAGGAAATGACCATTTCCGTATCGGGTACGGTGCTCAAACGTGCAGAAGAGACTTATAACAAAAACATCGCCACCGGAAGCGTTGAACTGAAAGCGGAAACGATCGAAATCCTCGGCACGTGCAAGAATGCGCTGCCGTTTGAGATTGAAACATCAAGGGAAACAAAAGAGGAACTGCGTCTAAAATACAGATACTTAGACCTGAGAAATCCGAAGCTCGCGGATAACATCTTCCTGCGCGCAGAGGTGATCAAATTTCTCAGAAAGCAGATGGAGGATCTCGGCTTCACGGAGATTCAGACACCAATTCTCGCGAACTCTTCACCGGAAGGCGCACGCGACTACCTCGTCCCGAGTCGGAAACACAAGGGCAAATTCTACGCGCTGCCGCAGGCACCGCAGCAGTTCAAGCAGCTGCTGATGGTCTCGGGTTTTGACCGCTACTATCAGATCGCGCCCTGCTTCCGCGACGAGGATGCAAGGCTTGACCGCTCGCCGGGCGAGTTCTATCAGCTCGATTTCGAGATGGCTTTCGCGACACAGGAAGATGTGTTTTCGGTCGCGGAAAAGGTTATGACGGAGACGTTCCTACGTTTCACGGACAAACCGGTGACACTTCCCCCGTATCCCCGCATCGCATACAAGGATGCCATGCTGCGTTTCGGCTCGGACAAGCCCGATCTCAGAAACCCGCTGCGCATCATTGACCTGTCGGACTTTTTCGCGAATGTCGATTTCGCCCCTTTCAAAGGAAGCATCGTCCGCGCGATCAAGGTGCCGGGGGCGGCAAAACAGCCAAGATCCTTTTTCCAGAGCATGGAAAAGTACGCGCTTTCGATCGGCATGAAGGGGCTTGGTTACATCAGCGTACAGGACGATCTGACCTATAAAGGACCGATTGATAAATTTTTCACAGATGCACAAAGGAAAGAAATTGCAGAACGCGCCGTGCTTGAGCCGGGCGCCGTCCTCTATTTCATCAGTGCTCCGAAGAATGAAGTTCCGGGCTATGCCGGACAGATCCGCGCCGAAGTCGCAAAGCGGCTGGGATTGATCGATGAAGATCGGTTTGATTTCTGCTTCGTCACAGACTATCCGATGTATGAACTCAATGAAGAAACGGGGCAGACGGATTTTACACACAATCCGTTCTCGATGCCACAGGGTGAGATGGATGCGCTCCTGTCAAGCAATCCGCTTGACATATTAGCTTATCAGTACGACATCGTATGCAATGGCGTAGAGCTGAGTTCCGGTGCTGTAAGAAACCACCGCCCCGATGTCATGGTCAAAGCGTTCGAGATCGCCGGTTATTCGGAAAAAACCGTAGAAGAAAAATTCGGCGCGCTCTATAGCGCCTTCCAGTACGGCGCGCCTCCCCACGCAGGAATGGCACCGGGCGTAGACCGTATCGTCATGCTATTATCTGAAGAAGAGAACATCCGAGAGATCATCGCTTTCCCGTTGAACAGCAACGCACAGAACCTGATGCTCGATGCCCCGAGCGCGGTTACCGAACAGCAGCTGCGAGATGTACATATTAAAGTACGATAAGGCGCCATGCGGACAGTTTCGTTTGTTCGGTCATACATAAAGGAAGCGCCTCTTTTATTACGAGATCCTCGAAGAAGTTGAGATAATTCTGTCGTTAACAAAACAAAATGTCCCGTAAAATGAGCTAATTCACAGGACAAAATGTCCCGTACTTTGCCGATTAAATTTTCAATTACACGGCAGAAGACTTTGAGGGCGGGTTATCA
>JAISKP010000176.1 GCA_031260885.1 Eubacteriales Family XIII. Incertae Sedis bacterium | reverse complement strand
CATAACGCTGCCACGATTTCCGGGAATCCTACGGCATTTTTGAATGTCTTGTAAGCGGCGTTGTATCTGCCGCCTGCCATCTTTTCCTGAAAGTCCAAGACATCCAACCGAAAAGGGCAGACGTCTGAACAAGGGGGGCGCTCCCATTGTCTGCAGTTTTCAAATTGCCTGTAGTATTCTTCCATCCGAACCCCAACCTGATTTGTTTGTATCTACTCTAAATGATTTGCAGTCGTCCGTTGTTTTCTATTCCCAGCTGAGCGGGTTTGCTTTGATGTTCTCAAGTTCATCATATAGCTCTGAGCCGAGGAAGTACTTTGCGGGCGGCGTCAGCTTTTCACCGGCGTTCAGCGCATCGATGCCCGCCTTGACCTTTGCGGGAGATGCGGGCAGCTCGTAAACGCGCACACCACAAGCGTTGTTGATGGCATTGATGACCGCCACATGATCCGAGGACTGGAACGCTTCCGAAGCACCCGATGATCCGAACGGTCCGCGTTCATCAAACCCGTCGAGATGGATGACCTTGATGTCGTCCGGAATGTCCTTGATGTACGGAACGCCGCATGCATACGGGTTGGTATGTTTTTTTACGTCTTCATAGTCTTCGCTGAGCGCAAATCCGATGGCATGTGAGATGCCGCCGTAGGCCTGACCATCCACCGACTGGATATTGCCGACTTTTCCGACCCAGTCCACACAGGTCATGCTGAGTACTTTTGTCTTGCCCGTCGCCGCATCCACTTCGACTTCCGCCAGGTAGAGCGCGTAGGTATAAGCGTAGGTCGGATTGCCGCTGCCGTCGTTGGGATCCAGAAAATCGAAGTAATCCCATTCATCGGCCGCCGCCCAGTTGCCTTCATATCTGGTCGGAATGCCTTCGCTGACCATCTCGTCGTAAGTCCTGTAAGTTCCGTCTTCCTTGCGCATGGCGTTTGCGAGGTTCTGTGCCGCCAGAATGCTGGCCTTGCCGTTTGCAAAATGAGATCTCGATCCGGCGGACTCTCCCGTGTTCGGGCAGTATTTGCTGTCTGCCTGCACCAGCCTGATGTCATTCGGCGTGACCTTCGGAAAGTACGGTTTCAGCGCCTGCAGGGTTTCAATCAGAGAGCCCGCATCGCCGCCCTGTCCCTGATCCTGCCACGTGTCGTACTTGACAAAGGTATTGTCCGGCGAAAGCTCGATGGCGACATCCGCCACGTCCACGCCGCCGAGTCCGACATTGTAACCGCCCCAGGCAAGTCCCACGCCCCTTCTGATTTCAGGCGTATCCGCCGCCTTGGCTTTCCTGACCGCCTCCTCATAGTACGGCTTCATCTTATCCATCATCTCCTCCATCGGATATTGGAGAAACGCGCGCTGATTCAGATTGTCCTGACCTTCCCTTGCGATGTTCTTATATCTGAATTCAAAGGGATCCATGCCGATCTTCTCCGCGAGCATGTCGACGAGCGCTTCGCCGCAGGTATAAGCCTGTGGTGCGCCGTAGCCTCTGTATGCGGTTCCGAAAGCGTGGTTCGTAATGGCTACCCGCGCCAGCCCCGCAGCATTCGGCACATAATACGGGAAGAACATGAAACGAAGGATCTTCGTCAGTTTGTCATCGCCGAGCTCGGGATAGGCGCCGTGATCGAGTCCCGCGTCGAATTCACCCGCGAGAATCTTGCCGTCCTTGTCTGCGGCGAGCCTGCCGTTCATATAGGCCGGTGAACGTTTGCCGCTGAAAGCCATGAACTGCGCGTAGTCCATCGACAGCGCTACCGGCATGCCGGTCACCTTCGTGGCGATGGCTGCCAAAGCATAGGATCCGGCGTGCATCGCCCATCCGAAAGAACCGCCTGTGGGATTTTCCACGACGCGGATCTGTTCAACCGGCAGTCCCACCGCTTCTGCGATATCGTCCCGATCAAAATATACCGTCATTGCCTTACAGTGAATCGTAAGCAGCCCGTCTTCATCATAATAGGCCTGCACCGTATCGCCTTCGATAGACAAATGCGGTTCCCTTGTTGAATAGAAGCTTCCTGCTACAGCATACGGCGCATCATCGATCAGATCGGGCACCTTCTCAGCGTCACCCTTCAGAACCGGCTGCATGCTGTAGATGTTGTCCATCGTTGGATGGATCCGCATGGCGTCCGGCATGACAGCGTCCAGATAGTTCATATATTCGGGCAGTTGTTCGATTTCCACTTTCACCGCATCCGCCGCCGCCTTGGCATGTGCCTTCGTGTCCGCCGCAACCATTGCGACGACATTGCCCCAGCTGACGATTTTCTCATCTTGAAGCAGCTTATGCACCTGGTCAAAGACAACGGTTCTCGGCGAGAACTGATACGCCATCAGACGGTTTGCGCCTTCGATGTCCTTTGCCGTGATGATCTTTACGACGCCGGGCATCTTTTCGGCCTCGCTGTAATCGATGCTGAGAATCTTCGCGTGATTTGTGATGCGCGGCATGACGAGCGCGACCTTCAACGTTTCCGCAGGCATCTTCAGCTCGACGTCATCGCCGTAATCGCATACGCCGCAGGCCTTCGCCATTGCGTTCGGACGCACCAACGGCTTGCCGTAGAGATCATCATCATTGCTCCAGTCATAGGTGAT
Organism: Eubacteriales Family XIII. Incertae Sedis bacterium; assembly: GCA_031260885.1. Taxonomy (GTDB): domain Bacteria; phylum Bacillota; class Clostridia; order Peptostreptococcales; family Anaerovoracaceae; genus JAISKP01. The sequence goes on along the minus strand of JAISKP010000176.1, from coordinate 9,398 downwards.
GTCACTGACGGTCTTCTCACCCCGCAGGATAGCAGCCGCTTCGATGACGGCGTCCACGATCTGCTTGTAACCGGTGCATCTGCAGACATTCCGGTGCTTCTGAAACCAATCGCGAACGTCTTCTCTGGTCGGGTTGTCATTCTCCTGAAGCAGGGCATAGGCGGATACGATGAAGCCGGGTACGCAGAAGCCGCACTGCACGGCACCGAGATGAACCCATGCGGACTGCAGCGGATGCGGATGCAGCGGTGTGCCGATGCCTTCGATCGTGATCACGGCACTGAAGTCCTTTACGGTTTTGATCTTTCTCGTGCAGGAGCGAATCACCTTGCCGTCCAGGATCACGGAGCAGGCGCCGCACACGCCGGTGCCGCAGCCGACCTTCACGCCGGTCAGACCGAGGCGTCTGAGTACGGACGCAAGCGTATCCTGTTCCGGATCGCAGATGAACGTCCTGTCCGCACCATTGATGTTCAATGTCATTTTTTTCAGATTCATGATATTCTTCCTCTCAAGTCTATCTTCGGATAACGGCTTCGCAATAAAAATGTTGCGAAACCACAGACCGGATCGCTTCCCATGCTCGACCGGTACTTATTATATGTACATTATATATTTTGAGAGGGGCTTCGTCTGCATTTTTATCTATTTTAATATGTTTCTGCGCAAAAAATGTGTGAAATAATGCCGATAGGCAAGACAAACGGGAGGCTTCTTCGTCCTCGGAACCGTTCCGAACCGTCTATGGTATAATTGTTATTATGATAACAATCTCACAGCAGCAAAGGTAATTACCATGGATACAGAACGATATAGCCGCCAGATCGCATTCCCCGGCATCGGATTCGCCGGTCAGGAAAAACTGCTTCGTTCAAGCGTCACCATCATCGGTCTCGGTGCGCTCGGCTCTGTGATCGCCGAGGAACTCGCCCGGGCAGGCGTCGGAAACCTACGTCTTGCAGACCGCGATTACGTGGAGCGTTCCAACCTCGCACGGCAGGCGATGTATACGGAAAAGGATGCGGACGAACAACTCCCAAAGGCGATCGCCGCTGCAAATCACATCGCTGAAATCAATCCGGATGTCGCAACAGAGCCGATCATCGCAGACGTCAATGCGTCAAATATAGAATCCCTCGTCATCGGTGCGGATGTCGTTCTGGATGGTTCGGACAATTTCGAACTGCGGGCGCTGATCAACGAGGCCTGTGTAAAACACGGCATCCCGTGGATTTACGGTGGTGCGATTGCAGCAGACGGTGCCGTGATGCCCATCCTTCCCGGAAAGGGTCCCTGTTTTCACTGTATCACGCCAACCGTCCCTACCCCCGGCGCTTATCCGACCTGCGCCACGGCCGGCATCATCAACATGACCTCACATACCATAGCCTCCATCGAAGCCGCTGAAGCAATCAAGATCATCGTGGGAAACCCGGGCGATGAAGCCGGTAAGGGAGCATCCAAATATCTGAGCATCGACCTCTGGAACAACGATTTTGACGTGACGGACATTGAAAGAAATTCGGACTGTCCCGTCTGTGGCAAAGGAATTTATGCATTGCTTGAAAAGGGAATCGAAGAAGATATGCTGTTGCCGCTCTGCACGGCGGGATCTTTTCAAATCATGCCCGACACTCAAGGGGAGATCGACCTAAATGCGCTCGCAGAAAGACTCTCCGCAATCGGCAGGGTGCTCCACAACCCCTACCTCCTCCGTTTCGACGGAGAAGGCGTCTCCTTCAACCTCTTCCGTGACGGACGCGCCGTCATCAGAAACGCAAGAGATGCCGCCGACGCACGCAGCATTTATGCTGAGTACATCGGTTAAATCAACGCAGCAGCCTGCATGCCGATGCGCATGCCATCATCTGCGATGTCATCCGCCATATTCCTGATTTTGTGTGCATTGCCGCAGACAAAGACATTGCGCGGCGTCTCGCCATATTTCTCCCGATAGTCCGTCAGCAGATCCGTCTCGGGAATAAGCCCGACCGATACGATCAGTGTGTCGCATTCGATGCGATGCTCCGAACCGGGGATCGGTGTCCCCTGATCGTCCAACGCCGCGACACTTACGGCATCGAGCCTTGCATTTCCGTGAAGCATGGTGATCGTATGCCTTGTTAAAAGCGGAATACCATATGCGTCGAGGCATTGTTTGCGGTTGCGCACCATTCCGCCGCAATGTTTCGATTGTTCCAGAACCGCGATCACCTCCGTTCCGGTCAGCGCAAGCCGCCTCGAAACGATCAGCCCGATATCGCCCGAACCGAGCACGACGGCGCGCTTTCCCATTCGGTAACCGCCGAGATTGATCATGCGCTGGGCGGTTCCCGCCGTAAATACGCCGGAGGGACGCGTCCCTGTGACCGCTGCCGGACTGGAAAGCGATCCGATCGGACGTTCCCTACAGCCGGTCGCGAGAATGATCGCGCCGGATGTAATCTCTGTGATACCCCTATTTTTTGGAGAAAATACACGCGCAACCAAGTGCGGCGAGGAGCCTGAAGACGGTTTTATTTCACCGGGATCCTGTGAAGATCGGGGGATGATCTCCGAGACAAAGGCGTCCGTCATGAATTCTCCGCCGGCTTCCTCCGCTGATTTTATGAGCTTTGCCGCATATGCGGGACCGGTGAGTTCCTCGTCGAAGATCCGTGCACCAAACCCGCTGTGGATACACTGCGGCAGGATTCCGCCGAGGTACGGCAAACGCTCGATGATGATTACGCGTCTTGCGCCCTGTGCCTTCGCCGCTGTGGCAGCAGATAGCCCCGCCGGACCGCTTCCGACAATGACGATATCCGCTTCGGTTTTGACTACTTCTCCGTTCAATTTCTATTTCTCTTTCATGATTTCTATTCTATGTTTTCCTTTATATGTCGTTTCGTGATTCGCTTTCCGCATCCCGCACCAACCATGCGTCTTCTTGATCTAAAATGATCTCATCTACCGGTACGCCGAGTTCCTCTGAAAGGATTTCTATGATGCGCTGCGTGCAGTAGCCGCCCTGACATCTTCCCATACATGCGCCCGTGCGCCGCTTGACGCCGCCTACTGTTGTCGCGCCGGTCGTCCCCGAGATCGCATTTCGAATCTCACGCTCCGTGATCTTCCGGCACCGGCAGACGATCCGTCCGAAAAGCGCGTCTGCGCCGATCCGATCCGCCTGGACTTCGGGATCGAGATCTATGAACTGTGAATCCGCGCGGCGTTTCGGATCAAAGTCCGGATTTTTCTCTTTGCAACCAAGTCTGTCCGCCACAAGCTCAGCCGCGTATTTACCGATCTCATTTGCGCATGTGAGACCGGGTGTCTTGATGCCAATAAAGTTGATGAAGCCCGGAAAGCCCGGTGCTTCACCGATCAGAAAATCGTGAATGCTCCTGCCTGTGACAAAGGCGCATGAACCGTCCCCCTTTGTCTCCTTCCCCTTTGTCTCCGCGATCTCGAACGGGTTCGGACGCAGACCGGCAAAGGATCTGATCTTTTGGTCTAAGGGAATGCCCGGAAGGAACTCCTTTGCAGATTTGCAGATTTCGTCCAACCCGATCTTTGACGTCGCCTGCGTATCGCGATCCCCGTCCGCATCGACGGTTGAATCACCGATCAAAAGGTTTCCGTCTACGGTCGGAACGATGGAGACGTCCTTTCCCTTTATTTCGGACTCGCAGAAGATGATGTGTTTTACGAAGTCTCCCGCACGTGTATCCAAGATGATGAAGTCCGCGCGCTCAGGCACGATGCGAAAAACAGCCGGCGCGACGAGCTCGTTGATTTTATCGCTGTAGATCCCGGCGGCGTTCACGATCGCTTTGGTGAAAAACACGTTGCCGCCGGTTGTCTCAACCCGATATCCGTCATCCACTCGCGCGATGTTCGTGACCGCTGTCCCGCGAAAGATCTTTGCACCATTCGCTGCCGCATTTTCCGCCGCCGCAAGTCCGAGCGCCCATGGATTGAGCGTACCTGCAGACGATGCATAAAGTGCCGCGGTGACATCCTCCGACAGAGCCGGTTCCATGCGGCGGGCTTCCGCACCCGACAAAAGCCCGAACCCGCCGGTGATCCCGTCAACCCCGCTGCCCCCGTCGCCTGCGGCAATATCCGCTCCATTCCCAAGGTGAACCGGGAAATCCGGTACGCCATTTTCAAGTCCGTCGGCATACTTCCGTGCCAGCGTCTTCTCGCCCCGGGATCCGGCAGCAACCATGAGCGATCCGCAACGCCTGAACGGTACGGAAAGTTCGGTGCAAAGCCGCTGCATATCCCGCGCACCGGAGACACACATGCGTGCCTTCAACGTGCCCGGTTTGTTATCATATCCCGCATAAATAATTGCACTGTTCGCTTTGGTGATGCCGCCGCAGAGATCGCGTTCTCGCTCAAGCAGTGCGACTTTAAGACGGTATTCGCTCAGACTCCGCGTAGCGAAACAGCCGAGAACCCCGCCCCCGATTACGATTGCATCATATAAATGATCAAATCTCGGCAACGATCTCTCCCATACCGGTCACATCGTAACCGCCGATGTGTTCGAATTCCTCGCGAAAAGCCTTTGAACGGATGATTTTCAGCATGGTCTGCATTTCAAACGTGTCGAAATCCTCCTTGCGGATCACCAGATCGTATTTTTCCTTTTTCATCGGAATGAATTCAATGCCCTCAACCTGCCGGGCGATCTTTTCACTGCCCACCGCGACATCGGCGTTGCCGCCGCTGACCGCACTGGCAACGGCAAGGTGCGACTGCGTTTCCTTATCATAACCTTTGATCGTGCTTCCATAGATGCCCCGCAGTTTCAGGTTCTCATCCAGCAGCACCCTTGAACCGGCGCCGAATTCACGGTTGATCATCGTGATGTCGCTGCGTCTGAAATCGTCCCACCCTGTAATCTTCTTCGGATTGCCTTCTTGAACATACAACCCCTGCATGCGATCCGTCAGATGAATGATCACCGTACGGAAACCGGGGATCAACCGCTTCACATAAGCTGCATTATACTGATCGTTTTGTCCGTCCCACAGGTGTGAGGAAGCGACATTGATCTTGTGTTTGTAGAGTGAGACCAAGCTGTCGTAACTTCCGATGTATGCGCGCAGCGCCTGAACGCCGTACAGCCTCATATAATTCGAAAGAACATCCAACATCAGATCCTGACCGCAGATGATGAACCCCGAGGCAGTGCGCATGCTCTCAATGAGATCGAGATCAGCGGCGCCATCCGAAAAAGCTTCCCCTGCAACCTGCCGTTTTGACTTGTTAATGTAGTCTCGAATGTCGTCTTCGGAAAAACGAACCTTCCGACCGACTCTGTAAGATGTGATCTCACCGCTGCGGATCAGATTGTAGATCGTACTTTTGCTGACTTTCAGAACATCAGCGACGTCCTGCGTTGAAAGTGTTTTCTCTTTCTCCATAGCGACCTCCCGCACATCGATGCGACACACCCGGAGTTATCACCTCTGTTGTCCACACCTGTCCATGACCGTGCACAGAATTCTCATTTCGCACATTTCATGTATTTCGCACATTTTACGCATAATGTTGTGCGAAATATGTCAAAACACTATATATATCGTTTCCATTTTATAAGTTTATCTTGTTTCACACAATAGCATGACCGGGTTCGGATTGCAACGGCGAATACTTCGTTATAAAATAAACAATAGAGCGCAAGTTATTGGACACAGTGCGCAACAAGCGCAAAAACCGAGAGGGATATGAGAAAAAATGAAACGATTGAAATTAGACAAGAGCAAATGCTTAGGCTGTAAACTCTGTGCGACGGTATGCTCCGCCTATAAGGAAGGCGTTTATCAGCCATCCAAGGCGCGAATCGAAATCGAATCCTACTATGACAACGGCGATATCAAATACATCGACCACTACTGCATTCTCTGCGGTATCTGCGCGAAATCCTGCCCGCAGGGCGCCATATCGATGGAAGACTACATCAGCGTCGATCAGGACAAATGCATCGGCTGCGGAACCTGCGCCGAAAAATGCCCGAAAAAAGTTATAAAGATCCGCGAACAAAAATCCGTGATCTGCGACACCTGTCTCGGCGACCCGAGTTGCGTGAAGACCTGTCCGCAGAACGCGCTGACGTTTGCTTGAAAAAAGGAGAATCATCATGCCAATGCTTGGATATACAAACAAAGTCCTTCGGGTCAATCTCACGGAAAGATCCTACGGCATCGAACCGCTCCGCATGGACTGGGCGGAAAAGTACATCGGATCAAAAGGTCTCTCGATCCGTTATCTATATGAGGAACTGGAACCGAACACCGATCCGCTTTCAGCGGAGAACAAACTGCTTTTGACCACGGGACCGCTCACCGGTACGCCCGTGCCCTGTTCCGGCAAACTCGCCGTGACCTCAAAATCTCCGGCGACCGGCACGATCAGCGACGCCTCAATCGGCGGACATATCGCAATCTCGATCAAATATGCCGGTTACGACATCGTGATCCTCGAAGGAAAACTCTCAAAGCCGGGTTATCTGCTTATCGAAGATGATCGGATTTCATTTGAATCCGCTGACGATCTCTGGGGAAAGGGTTCGCACGAAGCGGAGAAAACTCTGGCTGAGCGCCACGGGGTCGATCACAGCATTCTGTCGATCGGACCGGCCGGAGAAAATCTTTCGGTTCTCGCATGCATCAACTGCGATTATTACAGGCAGGCGGGCAGAGGCGGTCTCGGCGCCGTCATGGGCAGCAAGAACCTGAAGGCCGTCGTTGTCAAAGGCACCGGCAGCGTCGAAGTTCCGGATATCCGGAAAGCCACAGATCGCATCGTTGAGTTGCTGCAGGTAGACGTCTTGCGCGAAGACAACACCTTTGTATTCGACGTCGGCACGACCGCATTTCTGGAGGCCTGTAACGACGGCGGCATTCTGCCGGTCAAAAATTTCTCGGACACGACGGATGAGGAGTGGGTAAAATACAACGGCGATGTCCTGATGGAATACCGCGAAGGCAAACGCGGCTGCGGCGACTGCGGACTCGGCTGCGGCAATTTTCTGAAATTCAGAGGGACAAGCATCGAAGGTCCCGAATACGAGACGATCTCTGTCGCAGGTCCCAACGCGGGCAATACGGATCCCGTTGCAATCTTAAAGTACAACGAAGTTGCAGACGATATGGGGCTCGATACCATCAGTGCGGGCGATACGATCATCTGGGCGATGGAAATGACTGAAAAAGGACTCTATGATTTCGGAATCCGCTTCGGAGAATCCGATAAGATGATTGATTTTTTGCGGCTCATGGCCCGGCGCGAAGGTGTCGGTGCATATCTTGCCGACGGCGTGAAACGTGCCTCCGAAAAATTCGGAGGCGATGAATTCGCACTCCAAGTAAAGGGGCTCGAATATCCGCAGTATGAACCGCGCGGCTCTTGGGGCATGTCCCTCTCCTATGCGGTTTCCGACCGGGGTGCCTGCCATATGCGCGCTTATGCGCCGAACGTCGAGGTCTTCGAGGCAGCGGCACCGCCTTATACCGCGGAGGGCAAGGGACAGATGGTCTATGAACTCGCCGAATTCAACGCTGTCAAGTTTTCTTCCTGCATCTGCGATATGTGGGCGACGCTCACCTACGATTTTCTGTCCGAACTTTTGACGCTCGTCACCGGGAGGAACTGGACCGCGGACGAAATGGGCGAGGTCGGACGCAGGGTGATCAACATTGCGCGGGCATTCAATCAGCGCGAGGGATTCACGCGCAAAGAGGACACGATTCCGAAACGTCTCGTTCGCGAAGCACTCAAGAGCGGTCCTGCTGTAGGTCAGAAAATCCCACAGGAAGCATTTGACGATATGCTCGACCAGTATTACGATGTGATGGGTTGGGACAAAAACGGCGTAATGCCGGAGGATCTCGTCGCCTCATTACTATAACGGGAAGCAATAACGCATCTATTTGCAACCGCTCGAAGTATTACGCGAGGATGCATAGAGCTGCGCGACGTCTGTGGTTCGGACTAAATACTGAGATCAGTTCTCCGGATTAAGTCATCCTGTAAATCCTTATACAATTCGACAAAGTATGCCGAGAATCCCGCAATTCGGATAACCAGATCCTTGTATTCCTCAGGATTCTGCTGCGCACTCCGAAGTGTATCGCTGCTGATCACGTTGTACTGGAGATGCATTCCGCCGAACCCGAAATAAGTCTTTATCAGTTCGATCAGTTTTTGTGCGCTATCCGCTCCTTCCAGACTCTTTGGATGAAATTTCATATTGAGAAGTGTGCCGTTTCCGTTATTCTGATGGTTCAACCGACCGACGGATTTCAATATGGAAGCAGGACCGTTGCGGTCAAGACCCTGCATCGGCGATACGCCATCCGCCAGAGGCTCATGAGCGTGCCGTCCGTCAGGCATTGCCGCCGTATTTTTGCCGAAAGCAATGTGTGCTGATACGGGATAAAGACCTGGACGATATTCACCGCGCATGCCTGTAAGCGTATTCGCGTAATCGGAATAGACGTCCATTGCCCAACGTGCAATCTCATCGACATAGGGATCATCATTTCCGTACCTCGGCACACAATTAAAGATCTCCTGCCGAAGCGGTTCATAATCCTTCCAGTCCGCCATAAAAGCATCGTAAATCTGCCGACCTGTATACTTTTTTTGATCGAAAATCATGTACTTTATCACACTGAGCGTATCTGCCACATTTGCGCATCCTATACCGGAAATCCCCGTGGAATTATACTTCGCGCCGCCCCTTGTGACATCAGTCCCGGTTTCCATGCATCCGTCCATCATGGCAGAAACAACCGGCAGCGGTCTTAAACCGGCAGTGACCATCTCGGAAATATTGGTCATCGTGACATGCCAGTCAACAAAATAGTGAACCTGTTTCGTATATGCTTCCTGTACTGCTTCAAAGGTTTTCATTTCGTAGAGATAGCCTGTTTTGAGTCCTGCCTGCGCACCCGTAAGCGGATTGATACCGTTGTTAATGGCGAGTAACAATGCATTTGCCATATTCCAATATGATTCTTTGCCGGAGCCGCCGCAGGCGGACCACTCGCAGCCGGTGCCGGCCGGTTCAACACAGCCGATAATGCAGTAATTGCGCGCATCCTCCAACGAAAAACCTTTTTGTATGAGTGCCGGAATGATCACCTCATCATTTTGAAGCGTCGGTAATCCCCCGACCCGTTTTGATGTCTCTACAGAAGCTTCCCAAAGTTTTTGCGGTGTATCTTTATGGATACGCAGGGAAAGCGGCGGATCGTGAAGCGCCAGCCGCGCGACAGATTCAAGCATGAAATAGGAAACGGGATTTGTTGCATCTTTTCCGTCCTTTGTAAGTCCACCCAGAGAAATGTGTTGTCCGCTGGAATATGCTCCGCTGTTGCGCGCACCGGCAAGCGGCC
>JAISKP010000191.1 GCA_031260885.1 Eubacteriales Family XIII. Incertae Sedis bacterium | reverse complement strand
GAACGGCATCATCTACATTACGGGTCCCACCGGAAGCGGCAAGACCACGACGATGTACATGGCGCTCGAGCGCTTTACACAGAAGCAGATCAACATTTCATCCATTGAAGATCCGGTCGAGCGCAATCTCGACGGCATCAACCAGGTTCAGGTCAACAACATGGCAGGGCTGACGTTCTCGGCGGGACTCAGATCCTTGCTGAGACAGGATCCGGATATCATCATGGTCGGTGAGACGCGTGACGCGGAGACGGCGTCGATTTCCGTCAGCGCGGCGATCACGGGTCACCTCGTGATCTCGACGCTTCACACGAACGATGCGCTGACGTCGATCGTCCGCCTCGAAGACATGGGTGTGCCGCCCTACCTCGTCGGAAATTCCGTGGTCGGGCTCATCGCGCAGCGGCTGATCCGGAAGATCTGCCCACACTGTATGGCTGAAAGCGAAGCGAGCGACGTCGAGCTGTTGACGCTCGGGCTGACGCGCGAGCAGTGTCCCACGATCAAAAGGGGCGAAGGCTGCCACGTTTGCAACAATACCGGTTACAAGGGACGTATCGCGATTCACGAGATCGTGCTCGTCGACAAGCGGATGCAGCGCATGATCGCGGAGGAAGCACCGATGTCAACGATCTACGAATATGCCCGCAGGGAGAAGAACATGGCGACGCTTCGTGAACGCGCGCGAGATCTCGTGCAGGAAGGCGTCACGAGCATGGAGGAATTTCTGAAAATCGGCGAATCCGTAGACTAGCGCTACGCGCTCGCAGAAAGGGAGAAAAAAATGGAATATGTCAATGATGGGTTCGGCGGCGCTGCCGGGGCGCTTACCGTTGAGAATCTGCTGGAGTGGGGACGTCGGAATGATTGTTCCGATGTGCACATCACCTCACATCAGCCGCCCACGTTCCGAAAGCTCGGCGAGCTCCAGATCGGACCGTTTTCCGGTTCAAAGGAAGAATACCGGGCGCTGATCCTTTCGATGCTGAATGAATTTCAGATCGAGGAGCTTTCTTACGGCAAGGATCTCGATTTTAGCTTTTCGGACAAAGAAGGGCTTCGTTACAGGGTCAACGTGTTTCATCAGCAGAGCGAACTCGCCGCTGCGATCCGTATCCTCAGGAACGATATTCCCACGCTTGAATCCCTGAATCTGCCGCCTGCGATCAAGACGCTTGCGGAGCAGCCGCGGGGCATCGTGCTCGTCACGGGACCAACCGGTTCCGGTAAATCGACGACGCTTGCCGCCATGATCGACTACATCAATACGACTCGGAAAGCGCATATCATCACGATCGAAGATCCGATCGAATATGTCCATGCGAGTAAAAGCTGTCTCGTGCATCAACGGGAAGTTCACCGCGATGTCCCATCGTTCGCAGATGCGCTACGTTCTGCGATGCGTGAAGATCCCGATGTCATCCTCGTCGGTGAAATGCGCGACTATGAGACGATCTCCGCGGCCGTGACCGCAGCCGAAACGGGTCATCTCGTGTTTTCCACGCTTCACACGACCGGTGCGTCACAGACCATCGACCGCATCGTCGACGTCTATCCATCTCACAGTCAGGGCATGATCCGCTCTCAGCTTTCGGGCGTCCTGCGCGGCGTCATCACGCAGACGCTCGTGCCGCTTGCCGACCGGAGCGGTCGCATCGTTGCGACGGAAATTCTGATCGGAACCGACGCGGTGCTCAATCTCATCCGTGAAGGCAACTTCCATCAGCTCGGTACCTCGATGCAATCCGGCGCACAGGTCGGTATGCACACGCTTGCAGGCGATCTTTCCGACCTCGTACGCAAAGGACTCATCACGAAGGAGGTCGCAGAAGAAAAGGTGAATAACAAGGCCGAACTCGAACAGTATATCGGCTTCACGACAGGCGGCGGATTCGGTGGGAACTTCGGCGGCGGTTATTAAGACAGTCGAGACAGCCCGGGGCGGTTCTTATTTGGAGGACAAAACGTGAAGATTGAGTACTTCCGGGAATTTACAATATTAGCAGAATACCTGAACTATACTGCAGCTGCGGAGCATCTTTACATCACGCAACCTGTTTTGAGTCGGCACATCGCGGCGCTCGAAGAACATCTCGGCGCAGCGCTCCTCATTCGAAATACGCAATCGGTCGAACTGACGGAGGTCGGTAAGATCTTTCTTGAGAAAATAACCGCCATTCTGGCGGATTACGACAATCTGTGCGCGCGCATCAGACTGGCAAAACTCGGATTTTCGGACTGTCTGCGCATCGGTGTCCCTTATTATGCGCTGAATGACTATCTCGGACACGCACCTGAGATCTTTGAGTCAACCTACCCGGATGTAAAGCTCCTCTACAGCGTAGGGGATCCCAACGAAATTCTCCACAACCTACTCATGGACAAGGTGGATATCGCGTTGCTCGCAAACCGCAATTTCCCCTCAGCGGAAAATTTCGAATTTCATGCCTTGTATGAGGAACCGCTCGGCGTACTGATCAACCGAAACGATCCGCTGGCGGCGCAGACTTCCTGCAGCCTCACAGACCTCAAAGATAAGCTCTTCTTCAGCATCGACAACTTCTACTTCGCGGAACTCTGGCAGCAAATCAAAAATCTATGTCAGAATGCCGGATTTGAACCGCAGGGACCTGCGATGCTCAATCAGGCAGAAGCCGCCCTCATCGCGGTACGGCGTGGGGACGGTGTCATCATCCATGGACGTCATATGAGAAGGCATGCCTCGGATGAAATCGCTTTTCTTGATCTCACCGATAAAGGCTGTAGCCGAACAGTCAGCATCCTGTGCCGCAAGAAAAACGCATCCGGTCTCGTTCGGAAATTCATCAAACTGTTTTCGAAATAAGAAAGAATCGTCCCCGCGTGTTCCCTTTGTGTCCCCTTGTCTACCGGAGCGATTCCAGTATAAATTCTCCGAGGAAATGGTCGGTATCCGCCGTTTTCGTCAGCGTCACCGCCTGATAACCGGGATACGCGATGTGCAGTTCATACCGCGCATCTTTTTCGAGATCTTCAAATTCAAAATCCCCGAAATAATTCGTCTTCGTTTCCGCCACTGCGCCGTTTGTCGCACCGCCGCCGCTATCTTCATCCGAATCCCCGATCTTCCGGAGCGTTACCACCGCACCATCCGCCGCCTCGTCGCCCGCTTCGTCACCCGGCAGATAGACGCTTCCTGCGAAAAATACAGTCGGTATATTCAGGTGAATGACATTGGTCCGCACGCCTTCGAGCGCTTTGAGCTGCGTGATCTTTCCTGCTGCGATCTTCTTGCTGACCGTGCTGTTCGGATCGTCCAAATCTCCGAAGAACAGCGCACCGTTCGGGCAGACCTCCACGCACCGCGGTTCCTTGTAGCCTTCGTCGAGCAGATGTGCACACATCGTACATTTCTGCGGAAGTTCAAGCGCCTCATTCCAGTAGACCGCGCCGATCGGACAGGCGTCTGCGATTTGCTTCTGCCCCTTCGCTTTTTCGGGATCGATGATGACGATACCGTCATCGCGCCGGTAGACCGCGCCGCCTTCAGCCGCTTTTTCACAGGCGCCATCCGTACAATGCGAACAGGGTGTCGCAACGGTAGCGGTTTTGATCTTTCTGTCGTCGTCGCCGCGTTCCCACTCGTCTATTTTGATCCAGAACTGACCTGTATGCGGCTGCGCTTTCGAGACGGTTGTATCAAATCCGCAGTGCTCATCCTTACATGCGACAAAGCAGTTATAGCACGCCATGCAGGCGCTTGTATCAATTGCAATTCCGTATCTTGCCATTATTGGTATCCCTTTCCGCTCGTTTTTACCATCATCCGTTCGCTTTCTCCAGCAATTCGTTGAGCACCATGCCGGGGATCAGCGCCCCGTTGAATTTCTCGATCTCGACCAACGTCGAATTCGGTGCCATGCCGGGAACGTTTTTCCCGATGAGCTCGCCGGATGTGAGAATGTTGATACAACCCGCCTTATCATCGGAAGCCTCACCGGGAACGCTCGGTTCATACATGCCGGAAGAACCGTAGATATGCACGGTATGTTTTTCGAGCCGATTCGTGAGCTTTGCCATGCACAGGATGGCGCCGCGGTCATTGAAGACGCGCACGATGTCACCGCTTGCGATGCCGCGCGGCGCGGCTTGCGCCGGCGTCATGCGGATGATCGCGTAGGGATTGCCTGCGACGACCTGGCGGTGTTCCGGAATCTCCCAGAGCCATTTGTTGTGCTGATCGTACTGCGTATGAAATCCGAAGCGCGGATGCGGTGCAATGACCTGTAACGGATATTTCCCGATGCGTTTGTCCGCATAGCCCTCGCGCGGTGCTTTGTGACTCGCCATCGGCGTACGCACCGAATCATCCGGTGTCCGTTCTTCGAGCATCTCGGATACGAATTCGAATTTACCGGTGACCGTTCCGAGTTTCCCTTCCTTCTGACAATCGCGCGACGGATAGGGACACGGCCGATCTTCCGCAAACCAACGGAAAGCCCAGCGGCGTTCGCGATCCTCCGGAACTTCCGGGATATAGTAGCCGCGCTCTTTGAATTCTTCCCATCCGATGCGTTTGCTCAGGTCGGAAAATTCCCAGAACCGCTTACACC
>JAISKP010000100.1 GCA_031260885.1 Eubacteriales Family XIII. Incertae Sedis bacterium | reverse complement strand
TTCGGCGTCATCCGCAGTCACGACGGGTTCTACACGGATGACAACGAACAGACAGAAGCCTATTGGTCATCCAAGAATGTGGTGGGGGCGGACATGGAGTCCGGCATCCTTTTCACGCTCGGACTGCTGCGCGGCATCGAAACGCTTTCGATACTGAACAATGTGGTGCTGTATCAGGCCGATCTTGCAGATGGCGTCAACGCACTCGTGGGCGGAGACGATAAAGTTGCACGCGGCGAAGCCGCATCCATCAAGCTGGCTCTCGATATCATCGTATCGTAGAAAGAAGGGGGAACCGATCATGAAAGAAGCATTCTATAAACTTTTCAAGAGCAAACAATGGGATATCGGATGGTTGATTGTGGGTTTTACGATCGTCATTCTCAGCGCGATCCACGACTGGACCGGGCAGCTCGAACTCGTGTGGACGACATCTCTGATCGGCGGCTTCCTCGGCATGACGATCGTGTTGCTCTTCGCCAATCAAAAGGGAAAAGCCGGCAGCGGCTTGGGCGTCGTCGGTGCTTGTTTCGATTCATTTAATTACTACAATTACGGACTGCTCGGCAATGTGTTCGTCGGCGTCTACTGCGGCATCCTGTATCTGCGCGGTTTCTTCACGCTGGGCAAGGAATTGAAAGTCACAAAGTTTACGCGGCTCAATCTCATCATATGTGTGATCCTCGGGATTGTGGGCGGCTGCGTGCTCTTCTTCTTCGCAGGGAAGATCCTGCCCGAGGGAGCGCCCGTGTGGGTCATCGTGCTCAACATCGCGATCTTCATCGTGCAGGTCGTCGCACAGTACCTGATGGTAGAGGGGAAGGCCATATCGTGGATCGGCTGGATCATTGCAAACTTCATGAACATCGCGCTGAACGGCTATGCCGTCTCAATCGGCGAATCCGGTGCCATGATTTATCTTGCGATGACGATTATGTATCAGTTGAATTCATTCAAGGCCGCCTTCCTGTGGTTCGGTTACGGCGAAGAATGAGCGTATGAATGCGCACGAGTAAAGGCATGATCGAACGGTATTTCATGAATTTCGCTTATGCGGCAAGGTATAATAAAGGATTGTAAACGCACAAGGAGCAGGATTATGGCGAAGGACATCACAAAGAGCGAAGCGATCGAATTGCTGGAGCGGTACAACAAGGATCCGTTTCACCTTAGGCACGCATACATCGTAGCGGGCGTCATGCGGTATTTTGCGGACGAACTCGGATACGGCGATGAAGCGGAGTTCTGGGAGATCGTCGGGCTTTTGCACGATCTGGACTTTGAGCTTTATCCGGAGGAGCACTGCATCAAGGAACAGGAAATCATGCGAGCGGAAGACCTCGATGAACGGCTCATCCACGCAACAGCCAGTCACGGTTATGCGCTTACGGTTGATATAGAGCCGGAGCACGAAATGGAAAAGGTACTTTACGCGACAGACGAGCTCACGGGGCTCATCGGCGCGGTTGCCATCATGCGTCCGTCGAAGAGCGTACAGGATCTTGAGGTGAAATCCGTTCGGAAGAAGTATAAGAACGCGAATTTTGCCGCAGGCTGTTCGCGTGAAGTCATCGAACGCGGCGCACAGATGCTCGAATGGGAGCTCGACGATCTGATCGACAGAACGATCCTCGCGATGCGCACCTGTGAGCCGGAAATTTAAAAACCTTGATCTGAATGGAAAAAAAGAACAACGACAGCATTTGCGTCTATATCCTCGAGTGCAGCGACAACACGCTTTATACCGGTTGGACGAACGATATCGAAAATCGGATTAAAGCGCACAACGCCGGAACCGGGGCGAAATACACGAAGGGTCGTACACCTGTGAAACTCGTCTATACGGAGTCAGCTGACTCGCGAAATCAGGCACTTAAGCGGGAAGCGGCCATTAAGCGCTTATCAAAAAAGAAAAAGCTTGCACTGATCTCAGGGGAAACCGCGGGAAGAAACCGAGCGGTGTAGTTGTTCGAGAATAATAATGTTATAATAAATTCATGAAAAAGACAATCCGAAAATTCATGGATAAATATATTTTTACCGACGAACTGTCCTTTGACGCACGCATACTCAACCTTGTATGTATTGTCGGTGTCTTGGCGTTGCTCGTCTCATTCCTCGGACATGTCATTGAGCGTTCAAATTGGATTATGATGTTGCTCAAAATCGTCATGATTTTAGGAGGGCTGCTGCTCATCTTCGTATGCAACAAATACAATCTACATAAATACGGCAGAGTTGTTGCCATCATCTCGTTTTGTGATATATTCTTCCCGTTGGTCTTTTTCGTAAATGGCGGTAGCTATAGCGGAATGGCCGCATATTTCGTACTGACAATGATCCTCATCGTCCTCCTGTCGAAGGGCAAAACGTTTTTCATCTTCATGGGCATCCACCTTGTAATTATTATCGCCTGCTACCTGACCGATCGATATTATGATATCGCCATTATACCGTTCACAACCCCTTTTCAGCATTATGCGGACAACATAATTTCCATCGTCATCGCAGGAATCTTCATCGGACTCATTATCAAGGGCGTCAGTGCTCTCTTCATGCGGGAAAAGGCCAAGGCCGAAGCCGCAAGTAAGGCGAAGGGGGATTTCCTCGCACAGATGAGCCATGAAATGCGCACGCCGATGAATGCCATCATCGGAATGGCCTCAATCCTTGCGGCGTCTGACGACATCAAGCAGCATGAGATCGGCATGAAAAAAATTGAAACGGCATCCACACATCTGCTCGGCGTCATCAATGACATTCTCGATATGTCCAAGATAGAAGCAAACAAGCTCGAGCTTTTCGAAGAAGCATTTGATTTTCAGAGAATGGTGGATGACATTCTGATGGTCGTCAATTTCAACCTTGCAAACAAGCGCCAAGAATTTGTCGTAACGATCGATCCTGACATCCCGCGATATTTTAAAGGAGACAAACAAAGACTCTCACAGGTGATCACGAATCTGCTTTCGAACGCCATCAAGTTCACACCGCCGAAGGGGAAGATCTGTCTAACGGTACAGCTGACCAATGCGCAGGATAACATCTACGCCATACGGTTCATCGTTTCAGATACGGGCATCGGCATCACAGAAGAACAGATTGAGCGACTCTTTCATTCTTTCGAACAAGCGGACAACAGTACGTCAAGACGGTTCGGCGGAACGGGTCTGGGGCTGGCAATCAGCAAACAAATCATTGATCTGATGGGCGGTGAGATTTGGGCGAAATCCGAGCCGGGACAGGGATCAACCTTTACCATCGATATCAACCTACCGGTCAGTGACGCCCCCAGTAAGACAGCCGCTGAACAAAATATCGAGTCTTATGACTTCACGGGCAAGACCCTCTTGATCGCAGAGGACATCGATATCAATCGCGAGATCGTCACGACTTTGCTCGAACCGACAAACATCACGATTGAATGTGCGGCAAACGGCAAAGAAGCCGTTGAAATGTATAAGGCGGGCAACGGCAAATATCAATTGATCTTTATGGATATTCAAATGCCGGAGATGGACGGATATGAAGCGACGCGCGCTATCCGTGCTTCCGGCACACCGGATGCGATGCAAATTCCAATTATTGCAATGACAGCAAATGTATTCAAAGAGGATATCGATAAGGCAAAAGAGGCGGGGATGAACGATCATCTCGGCAAGCCGATTGTATTAAAAGATGTTCTGAGCAAATTGGCAAATTATTTATCTTAACGCAGCACACCACGAAAGTGGTTGTCTTTTCCCCACTGCGCCACAGGATATCACGGAGACAGTTGCCTTTTTATCGGGCGGTATACACATTGCCCGGTACAACGGATTCCTGTGAGAAACTGAGCAGTTCCTCTACTGTTACGAGCTGATATCCCTGCGCGACGAGTTCCGGAATGACGCGTTCCATTGCGTCAGCCGTCGTATCATAAAGGTCGTGACAGAGAAGGATGCTCCCGTCCGAAACATCTTTCATGACGGCGGCATAAATCTTATCGGCGTTTTTCGTTTTCCAGTCCAACGTATCGACATTCCAATTGATTAATGAAAATCCAAGTTCCTGTGAGACTGCTTTGACGGAATCATTCACCGCACCGTAAGGCGGGCGATACATCGTAGGGCGAATGCCATTTGCTGCTTCAATGATGTCTGCGGTGCCTTCCAACTCGACTCGAACCGATTCCGCCGAGAGCTTCGTCAGGTCTTTATGGTCCCACGAATGTCCGATCACTTGACAACCCTGTGCGGATGCCTGACTTACCGTGTCCGCATAATTTTCGACACGGTTGCCCACGACGCAAAATGTTGCTCTTCCGCCGTTTTCTTTAAGTAAGGTGAGAATTCGTGAAGTCGCGGCCGAAGGACCGTCATCAAATGTCAGGGCGACCATCGGTCTGTTCGGATCAATGGGCGGCGGTATTGTTGCCGAATCTCCGCCGGGGTTTTGCCCGGATGCTTCACCCGGATATTGTTCGGATGAAGCGGGCGGCACGGCGTGTCCGTCCGGCAAAATATACGCATCGCCAAGCTCTTCATAGGTGAGACCGATCTGCTGTGGACCAAGGTAGGTAGGCAAAATAGTGCCTCGTGCGATGAGTATCTTTATGCCTTCATGTGTGAGTACGATATTGTCGAACAGCGCCATATCCAGACCATCGAGTGATCCCGCCTCATCGGGGTAGATCGCTATGAGTTTATCCGAAATCAATTTCAGAATTTCTTCCGTCTTTGACGCGTCAAGAATTTGATCGTTTGAAAGGAGCGTTCCGCCAGCGATGTCAATATTGAAAGTTTTGAAGAAGTCCAGCGAATGCGCCATGCCGGAGTTGATGTAAGAACCGATTTCCTCGATACCGGCATATGCACCGCCTAACAGGTATGAATTGTACTGGACATTGAGCTCGCCCTCTGCCTCCGCGTCCGTCACCGCAAGTGCCGTAACATCATTTATCGCGTTTTCGTAAAGCTGTGAAGCCCAGTTCGTAATCTCCGGATCGATTGCAGGGATTCCAGTATGCGGATAGAGCAGATAGGTATACAGCGGTCCCGCATTGTCAAGAATGCTATCGATTTCGCCGTATTCAAATGCAGCCGGCGCAGATATAGACGCCTGCGGTTGCAGCGTATCCGACCCGCCTGCAGTCTTCGCGCACCCTGTCAAAACAAACAGCATTATAAATAATAATAGAAAAATGCGATACCGCATAAGAGTGTTCCCTCCCTCTTTTGTATAAGATAAAGTGGATTGCTCGAACCCGCCTACCTAAGAAAAGTATACCACATTCATGCGATCGATCGAACATCCTGTCGCACATCCTAAGCGGTTTCAGCAATTCACGCAGTGATTCACTGTTCTTCGTTGATCGCGTGCCATAGGAAGATGGTGCGGTGCACCCATTTTAGGTTACATTTAAGTTTGCACGCGTACAATGAAAGTTCTGGATAAAGTTGAATGAACCGTATACTGCCTCAACAGCGCGGGCGGGACACATGTCCCGCCCGCTATATACAGACTGAACCGGCAACGCCGGCAGCCTAAGGGGAAAGATTCCGAAACACCGGGTCGTAAACCGCGAGAATCCCGTCTCAGGATGAAGTGGAATCTTTCACCTGTTATTATAAACCAATATTTCGATAAAACGACTCTTTTGACATTTGAAACTGTGACCCATTTCGTGTTATAGTCAATTAAAGGATACTAAAACAAATTAAAGGATACTAAAGGAAGTGATTGCTATGAGCATCAATCCATTCACACCTTCATTTGGAAGTTCGCCGGCTTTGCTGGCAGGGCGCGATATGATTATCCGCAACATCGTTGGCGGGTTGCAAAACGGTCATGGTGATCCGAACCGGGTTGTGATTTTCTCGGGACCCAGGGGAAGCGGCAAGACGGTTCTTCTTTCCGAGATTGCGAATAAGGCCGATCAGTTTGGCTGGATCACGGCTAACGTGACCACAATGGACGGAATGTTGGACGACATATTAGATCAGGTGAAAGAGAACGGGCGGAAACTTCTTTCAGGGAAAGGCCGCAGTCATATTACCGGAGTCAATGCAGCCGGATTTGGATTCACACGGACAGTTGATGCGGAAGAAAAAGTGGGTTGGCGCACGCAAATGACGCGACTCATTAAAGAATTGAATGAAAATAATATTGGGCTGCTAATCACTGTAGATGAAGCCAATGTGGCGGTTTCTGAGTTACGCGTACTGGTGGCAACGTTTCAGCACTTTGTTCGGGAGAAGCGCGATGTCGCTTTGCTGATGGCCGGATTACCGGGCAAGATTTCTACCATTCTCAATGATGATGTCATTTCATTTTTGCGCAGAGCATTCCAGTACAAATTAGGTTTGGTGGATTTTGCGGAAGTCAGGCTGGCGATGAAAAAGACGATTGAAATTTCGGAGAGGGATATCGAAAAGAAGGCACTTGATTTGGCGGTGGAAAAGACAGGTGGTTTTCCGTTTCTGATTCAGTTGATTGGCTATCATATTTGGAATCAGTCTCCGAACCGGAAACGGATAAGTTTTAAGGATGTGGAAGACGGGGTCGAACTCGCAAAATTGGATATGTATTCTATGATTATGGAAACGACGGTGAAAGGTTTGTCGAAAACGGATCGGAAATTTTTATTGGCGATGGCTGAAGATGACGGCGAAAGCGTCATGTCAGATATTGCGAAAAGACTCGGCGTAACGCAGAACTATGCGAGCCAATACCGATTGCGGCTAATAGAGCAAGGTGTCATTGAATCGGTTGATGTTGGGGCAGTGGCTTTTTCATTGCCCATGTTGAAAGACTTTCTCCTCGAACGGTATGCATAGATGACTTTGTGTCAGGCACGATTTTATGTGATTTTGAGGAGAGTATACCGTTTTCAATTATACGAAATGATATTACCCGAATGGACGTGGATGCCATCTTCCAAATTCAGCAACGCAACTCTCACAGATTCGACAACAAAGGGTTTCTCTGTTTTTTGGAGGAGGCAGGTTCCGGCGCTGAAGTCGGGATGAGGTGGCATAAATGCAGGGCTATTCGCAATCGATGCGAAAAATATATTTACTCACAATATGTTGATTTGTGTGAGTAAATATATTGAAATGCAATCATGAAACAATCTATGACATATAAAGAAGTTGAACTGTTGTACGGATCTCAGTACCGTGTATCCGAAGCTGTTGGGCGCGGTGAACTTTATCGCATTGCCCGCGGTCTTTATTCGCGAGAGCCGTTTGCCAATCAATTCTTGATTATCTCGATGCGTTACCCGGATTTAAACTTGTAGTTTAATGACAGCGTGCGACACCTCCGATATACTTGGATGCATGTTTGGTGAAAAGGTAGTTTTGGAGAGGTATGATGATCTATATTACAGGAGATACACACGGGGATTTTTTCCGCATTCAGGACTTTTGCCGTCGGCAGGAGACCGGTTACGAAGATATTATGATCATTCTCGGGGATGCGGGGATCAATTATTATGATAAGAAAAGGTTGATCGCGCTGAAAGACAGCCTGCGGGCGCTTCCCATTACGTTTTTTTGTATCC
This sequence comes from Eubacteriales Family XIII. Incertae Sedis bacterium, assembly GCA_031260885.1. Classification (GTDB taxonomy): domain Bacteria; phylum Bacillota; class Clostridia; order Peptostreptococcales; family Anaerovoracaceae; genus JAISKP01. Next base: position 235 of record JAISKP010000100.1, on the reverse strand, counting down.
ATGGGAATCATGAAAAAAGACCGCAGACGGTTGCGGGCTACGAAGAGGAGATTTGGAACGGCGGCATGGTGTTTGTACAGAGAGAATACCCCAATCTTCTCTTTGCAAAGGATGGGGAGATTTACGATTTTGACGGGCTTCGTTGTATTGCCATCGGCGGCGCGTACAGTGTCGACAAATACCATCGCCTGCAAAACAATTGGGGCTGGTGGGCCGATGAGCAGCCCTCCGAGGA
>JAISKP010000042.1 GCA_031260885.1 Eubacteriales Family XIII. Incertae Sedis bacterium | reverse complement strand
CATACCCTCCTATCATTTTCGTTATTAACTCTTTGAAAAACCCCTTCGTTGCATCATACCCATTCTATCTATGTAAAATTTTCACGCCTATCACTTCCACAATTTCTTCGCCCAGTGAGATGAGCCGCCAATAATTGCGCCCACAACAGGAATGATTATCGGAAGGGAGGCTGTAAGTAACCCAAAGATACTGCCAAGCTTTTCAGCCGATGTACCACTGGCAGCCGATGCAGCGATGGTGCCTGCAGCGTCTTGAACTTTCAAATAATTCTCATCATCAAGTTCGTCGCCGCTATCCAATAAAAGTGCCACAACCTTAGGAAGCACTTCGTTCTCCTTATTGCTTTCAATTTCGTGGTCAAGAACCATACGGATCGCAAGATACTGAACAAAACTCATTGGCGTTCTTGAGTTTTCAAGATTACTGATTGTTTGTTTGGTTACTCCAATTTTGTCGCCCAACATTTCTGCTGTCCAACCTGCGATTTTTCTTATTGGTGCCAAGTTTTGCTGTAACCGTTTTATTTGAGCTTCCCGTTCTTTGTTTTCATTCACCACTGTTGATCACCTAATATGTAAAAATATCGCTATATGCTTACTATATCCTGCACTTTCATTTCAGGAACAGTATAACGACATTATTTTACATTGTCAAATTTTTAGACTGTGAAAAAAATTTATGAGTGCGATTCCTGTTGCGCATCATGGAACAAATCGTTGAGCTGTTGACCATCAAACAGTTTCCGGATCGCCAAAATTGGCTCTACGCAGTAGTTGCGAGGTAGCCACGTTCGACACATGATAACAAGAAATCTCTTTCTTGTTACGGGAATTGACGTCCGTTCGAGTTTTTACCGCCGTGGGCGGTGGTTTTCTCGAACGATCGAAATTTTCCGTAGGAAAACACCTCTTTTGTTACGGAAACTGACGTCTGTTCTAGTTTTTATCGCTGTTGACGGGATGAACAAGCAAAACAATTCATTGAGTTTTGCTTTGAAGATGGCGATTTTTTCATCGCGGACTGGCTACGCAATCGGAACACGGTGGAATTTCTTGGCGCGTGGGAACAGATACACAATCCCGATTCTAATTATGGCGAATTCGCCACAATTAGAAGTCAGGCAGGACTGCACAGTTATAAAATCAGCGTGAAAGATCCATTGAGGGGCAACTTCGGGGATGCGTTCGGATTATCTTGAACCAAACTTCATAAACGAAGTATGTTCAAATACATTTGTGATAAACAACCTACACGATAATTTGTAGAACAATATACTTAGCGCAATCGAGAGAATTTGCAATAGATAACAGGGATAAAATCCTGCGTAACAGGGAAAACGTGTACGGAAATTTCGTGTATAATATTAGTATTTGATGCACCGAAAACAGCATTCCTTTATTTCATCTGCGTATGCAGATTGGTGTTGTCATAATATTATTGCGAATACGAAGAAATTTCCAAACGAAGCGGACGGAAAACTGATGCGGGAACAATCGGATACAAAAGAAAACACAAACATAGGACTACGGATCCGGCGGCACCTTGTCATCCTTGCCGTATGTGCGATCGGGTTGATCCTGCTGATCCTATCCGTTGACTTTGTATACCCCCCTGCCTTACAGAGCACGCACATTCCCATGCCGGGCACCCTGGATACAAAAAATGTGCGCTGCATCTACATTCAAATTGCGAACGATCATCTCACCATAGAGGATGCTGCTCAAATTGAGGATTTCGTTTTGGCGTACAATCAACTGGACATCATAAAGCGCAAATCGCCCCCGCCCGCTTCCAGCGGCGGTGTACAACGCGAGGACATGATTCAGTTGTTTGCCGGTGAAGGTATTTTTGTCGTGCCAAATGGCGACACGGTTCGAATCGGTGAATTGTGGTATTCGGTTGATCTGGATTCCTGTAATTATTATGACTATATCGTTTACAAATTGTTTGGCAAGGATTTGCCTCGTTCGTATTTTGGGGTGCCGGAGAATTATCCGGAAGATTCGAAATGAGAGAATGGTCGATCGAAACTTTCCGTAAAGTAGCATCGCGTTCGTGATTATCAAATTTTGAGCAGTTTGGATTACAAGGCGGATATCCAACATTTCGGTATTTCGTCATACGATCAAGCACCTGAATATCTACGAAATTCAGTTATTTCCGCGGAATCATATGTCTTAGGTAGTTTCCGCTGGCGATACGGAAGGTCGAAATCACCTCGGAACAGATCTATGGATCCTATGATTTGAAATTCTTGTCGCCGATGCGGATTTCATAGGAAGATATTTGCTTGTACCGTGGCAGGGTCTCGTTCAACGCATGGATTTGTTCCGCGAAATATTCTTGGGGCTCGTCCGCATCGAACTGATCCACACGAGTCGGCGGTTCAGAAATCGAGGCTCCACGAGTCGGCGTTGCATCTACGAACACGATCGCGTGTAGCCGGCTGCCCTGCTCGTAAACCTGAGCGTCGGCAACGCCGTCGATCTCGTTCAGAAGCGCCTCCAGTTCATCCGGGAATACATTCTGACCGTTCGAAAAGACAATCATTCTCTTCTTTCTGCCGCTGAAATATAGATGCGGACCTTCCAGTTTGCCCAAATCGCCCGTGCGGAACCAACCGTCCTCGTCGATGCAATCCCGAAGGAGACCGGTCTTTGTGTAATATCCGAGGAAGACGTTGTCGCCCCGCACACAGATCTCACCGACGCCCTGTGCATCCGGCGCTGCGATCTGCACCTCACAGCAGTCGAAGATCGTCCCGACCGAGTCGATCGGATCGTTTTGAAAATCGTCCGACAGCGCGCTCGATGTCTCGGTCAGCGCATAGGCTTCGACGATTTTGATCCCGATGTCCCTAAAGAACTTCTTGACCTTTCGGTCAAAGGCGGCACCCCCGACGGCAAGGTAGATCAGCTCTCCGCCGAACACGGCATGCAGCTTTTTAAACAGAGACCTCCGGACATCGATTTTGCAGGCCAAGAGCGTGTTGGATATTTTTATAAATTTTGTAATTTTCTTCATGTCCTCTTCAGAAATGGCATGATAGACCTTTTCGAGGACGGACGGCACGCAACATAGGACGGTCGGCTTTACGATCTGAAAATCGCTCATAATGTCAGCGGTGTTTTCATTCAGATAGATCGTCCACCCGCGCACAAAAGCATAGGTCACATTCACGACGCCGGCAAAAGTATAGTTCATCGGTAGAAACAGATAATCCCGATCGCCGGCGCCGACCGGAATACGTGCCATGTGATCTTCAAGACCTGCCAGCATATTGCGTTGGGACAGGCAGATCGCCTTCGGGTTTGCGGTGGTTCCGGACGAAAACACGATTTTTGCGATTTGATCCAGCGTCTTCACGTTTTGTGAAAGATCGATTTGCGCCGACCCAAGATCTGCGCCCGCTGCGAGCATGTCGGGCAGATCGTCCCGGATCGAAAAGAAATCGGTCTGCGGGTATCGGGACTTCAGCGTGCCGATGTCGGTATGATGAATGCTATCGGAATCAGTGCTGTCGAAATCAGAATCGCCGAGGTCAGCGGCACCGGGATTGTTATCACCGGGATAGAACACGGCGGCAATGTCGATCGCATCCAACACATTGACGAGATCGTTCAGAAGCCAGTCCTTGTTTGCGGTCACACTCACGCCGACATACGTCATGACCGCATGATCGATCACCGCCCACCCGTATGAATTTTCGGCATATAGCAGGATATTCTTATCTTTATATCCCGACCGAATCAGATATTTTGCGAGCGCCTCGATATCGGTCACCGCCTGCGCATAAGTCCGGCTTTCATAGATGCCGTCCGCCCGCACACTGTCCGTCCGTACACCGTCCGTCTGTTTCGTACACATAAAATCCAGCGTACCGAATGCATCACCGGCGTTGCATAGGATTTCATGAAATGGCTTCACCGCGTTCGAATACATATCAACCCACCTGCTTTACAAACATGCCGTATTCATATCGGGTATCCATAAAGCCTTTCCCATACTCGTTTGCCTTGCGACCCTCTTTATTGAAAGCGCCGATGATGTCCGCGTTCTTTTCTGCAATGTCATCGTAGATGTCGTTCATGATCGCCTTGCCGAGCCCCTGATGCGCCGGCAGCACACCCATATACAGCATCACATACCGTCGGGCACGGCGCCTGTTGCGGAGCACACGAACATAATCCGCAAGGGTCAGCCCATGACGCCTTGACTGAATATTCCCATGATCGGGAAGACCGATGATAAACCCGACGGGTGCATACTGATAAAACGCAATCCGAATCATGGATAAGTCCGCGATCTTTTGCAGCGGCAAGAAATTCGCGATAAAATCCGCTTTTTCGATCCCGTGATAGAAGGGGAACTTGTTATACAGAACAGAGACCATGTCATAAATTGATTCCAGATCCGTCCGAAGTGTCTGCTTTGAGGACTTTCGGATCGTATATCCGCTCTGAAGGAATTCCTGCTGCCGCGCCTCGAATTTTCTTTTATAATCACCGAAGACGTCATTTTTCATTTCGCGGATCCGAAATCCGTGTGTTTCATACAATTCTGCGACCCGGAATCCGTTCTTCTGAAACAGTTCCGGGTAGTAATCTCTTTGATAGGTTTCTCCAAAATAAGGGGCTCTATCAAAATTGTTCAGCTTCATCCGATAGCCGATCCAAAAGGAGCAATCGAGCGGCCCGGCAAGCATCGTGAAACGATTTTCTGCCGCATAACTCTCGATATACTCAAAAATGCCTTTGGCGATATCGTCTTCGCAACCCTTCGGATCCGCACATTCAAAAAATCCGATGAACAGACCGTTGCAGGCAGGGTATTCGGTAAGAATCCATCTGGCAACCGTCCGCCGTTGATAATATGCAACAAATTTATGAATCTTGAAATACTTTAAGAGAATATGTTCTCCGGATAAGAGCGCACGTTCAACCGAGATGTTCTGCGTTGCGAAGTTCTTCTTATATAATTTTCCGGGCAGCCTCAAAAAATCTCTCACAGAACTGTCTTCCCTGTCAAATTCCACGATCTTTAATTTGTATTCCAACATGTGAATATCATGCATCGGCTTGCCACCCCCCTCTGCTCAATAATTCAATGAACCCGGTGTTCCCGTTCAACCGCACGGTGTCACCCGTTTTCAAAGTTGCCGTCGCGGCGGGTACGCCGACGACTGCAGGAACTTTCAACTCTCTTGAGATAATCGCCGTGTGCGAGAGCAGCGAACCCCTTTCGGAAATTATACCCTTTGCCTGCGCGATAAGGAAGACCCAACCGGGATCCGTCATCTTCGCTACGAGGATTTTTCCGATGCAGTCCGATGCGTCCTGCGCGGTTTCAACGACGAGAACTTCGCCTTCGCAGATACCCGGGGAACAGGCGGTTCCAGTAAGAATGCGGTCGTTTGCACCTGCGGCGGCTGCGGTCATGCTATGCGGATGCTTGTCGAACACTTCCGTCTCAAAGACGAGTCTTGAATATGCGGGAAGCTCAGAGAAGGCACGGTAATGTTTTTTCCGCTGATCGATGCGTGTCTTAGAGGCAAAGGTGCGAAAGTCATCCCCTTTTGTCAAGACGCATGAGCCGTCCCCTTTTGTCTCCGTAGCTGTCTCAAACACTTCTTCGATCGTCAGATAGAAGATGTCTTCCGGCGCTTCGATGACCGCTGCGTTCACCAAAATATCCGCGAGACCGCCAAAGATCAATCGGATCATGCCGTAGATCCGGCTCCTGTTCAGGCGCGAGATCTCCCGGTTTCGGATGCCCGTCATGGCGCGCTTGCTTAAAAAGCGTATCAGCGGTCCGCCCGGAATGCGAGGAGCGGGTTCGATCGCTGTGCGTTCCGCAAGCATCTCCGGACTTTGTGTGTATTCCAAAAGCTTCTCGATGAGCAGACGTGGCTGCGAGCGGAAGGTCGGCGATTCCAGTTTCAGTTCTTCCAGATACCGGTCGCCGTAAAGCGCGATGTATTCATTGATCCGGATTGCGGCAGCGGAACCCGACCGCAGATAACGATCGACCGCTGCATCGGAATTTAGATTTTCCAATTCTCCCCGCGCGCCGTTCTCCGTAATGAAGTTCGCGACTTTGATCAACGCGCGAATCGGCTTCATGCTCTCCAGATTCCCGACGCCCGTGATGTACGCGTTTGTCCGCTGTTCAAAATCGTCCGGAAAACGTTTCCTCAGCCGGCTCTTGAGCAATCCCGTAAAGACAAATGCGTAGATGTCATTCAGCAGCGTCACGCCCCATTTCGCGAGAATCTTGTCCGACAGCGCTTCATAAAGATCGATCAGTTCGTCCGCCGTGAGCCCGTCGCGAAACGTATCGTAGAAAAATGTGTTGATTCCGTCAAAGTCCGCTTCGAGCTTTTTCATGCGCCGCGGTACGAGCAGAAACTCGACAAAAAAATTAAAATAGGCGCGCAGCGTTTGGAACCGGGAACGGCTTCGTCCGGCATCCGTGCCCGTTACGCTTTTCTCCTGCACGCCCATCATCTCCTGCCAGACCGCGATCAGCCTTTTGCGAAACGGAAAGAGCTGAAGCAACGCATACCAGTTGCTGATCCGGTAATAGACCCTGCCGTTTGCCATGCCTACCATCTCCGGAAACAGGGCTTCAAGCGATGCGAGGGTCTTACCGCTTTTCAAGATCAGCGCGGCGACATTGCGGAAGACGCCGGTGTAGGCGGTGCGAACGAAAGAGCAGGTGAGTGGGAACGTGATGCCCGGATAACTTTCGACGATGTTGCTGTTGTCCAGAATGACCGGATCAGTGCCGGTCAGCGTCGTAATCGGGCGGACTTGAAGCGCATAGATCACGCCGCCTTTGATCGCATACTCGATGTCGAGGTACGGGCTGATTTTATCTGTGAGTTTCTCCGTGAGTCCGGCGGCAAGCGCAGCGAGTTCGTGCACGAGGGCATCCGCGAGCAGCGGCGCATTCGCTCCGGGCGCTTCATAATAGTAACGCTTGTCGGTCGTATTGTAATAGTAAGTCGTAACCGGAACCCGATCCGTGACGACATTGTGCCCCGTGCCGCAGCCCGCGATGATCACGGTCTCGTTCAGCAGTCCCTGCGGATTTGCCGTGAAGATCACGCCCGAGACGTCGGCGTCGACCATCTCCTGCACGATCACGGAAAATGCCGGGGGTGTTTCGATTTTCAAATCGGGATCGAGATTTGGATCGAAAACCGTCTCGAACGGGGGATCCTCAGTGGAAACATTTTCAGTATTTGCTGCATTTCTGAACTGATGCGCCTCTGCATATTTTGAGGCAGCCTCCCCGGACGCCGCATGATCCATACAGTCCCGGATTCTTGCGGCGACCGATGTGCGCGGAACGTCCAGATAGGTTTCAAACTGCCCCGCGAAGGAATGCGTCCTGCCGTCTTCAAGCGCGGACGAGGAGCGAACGGCAAAGGTTTTCGTATCGGGAAAATGCAACGCAAGATATTCGTCAAGCGCCGCTGCAAAATCCTCGTCTTCGCGATCGATCGGCGAATCCGCATCCGTCCCGCCTGCCTCTGTGATGCAGAACCACCTCGGTACATTTGCACCCGCGATTTCAAGGCAAGCAAGCCCCGCCGCTTTTCCGCCGAAGCGCGCACCGGCAGCACCGCCGAGGTTCGCAGCGATAGAATCGGTGGAAAGTTCCGCACCGGATAATATTTGTAAGGACATCTTCATTTCACCAAACTCAATACAAGATAGAGTGCGAGCACGAGCACGATGTAGGCCTCGGAGATATAAATATACTTTTCTGTCAGCCCGCCGAATCGAAATCTCTCCGGATTCCGGATAAAGACAATGCACTTCCATGTGAACCACACGAAAAACACCGCATTGCCGATGATCGCAGCAGGGAAAAGTTCGTAAACGAGCATTCCGCTGAACAGAAAATCGACGAAGACGACGATCAAGACGAACCGTGCACACTTCTTATATCCGAAGAGCTTGGAATAGGTCGTATAGTCCGTCTCGTCCTTCGGCGCGCGGATCTTCCGCCCGATCTCCCAGTAGAGCCCATCGAAGTACAGGGCGAACAGAATCAAAAAATTCGGGAAAGAAATGAGGCCGATGTCATACTTGATGCAGGTGTAGGTGATGACGTAGAAGTTCATCACAAGCTGCACGGGATTGTGCGTCACGAGGGCAAGCGGCAGACTTTTCTGGATGATCTTGCGGCTGAAAAACCACAGGGACATCAGAATGCCGTAGATCATCAGGAAAGCGAACCAACCGGGATTGTTCATGAAGATGATGTTGAGGCAGACGAGCACCGCGAGCGTAACGGCGGCGCAGACGATCAGATCCCGCTTCTTCGTGCGTCCGGAGGGCAGCGGTCTGTCGGGGAAGAGCAGCAGATCCGCCTTCGCGTCCTTGAAGTCATCCGCGATGCGCAGAAGCAGCAGGAAACCGAAGATCGTAACAGACCCGACGATCTCAGGTACCCCGATCGAAAACATGTCCGACGCCTCGTAACGGTTTGTAAAGATCACGAGAAAATAGATTTCAAAAAAAAGCGCAAACCCGGCAAGCAACCTCGCCGGGATCGGATACATTTCCTTAAAATAAATATGCAACCGTCCGATCATTTGTCTATTCTATCAGTGATCAGACAAGGACTCAAGTTTACGCAGCGTCGCCCTCATACTTTACATATCAAGTTCAGCGGCAGGTGATAAGCGGCGGCATACGCACAAACTGCGCAGTCTGAAAACGCTTGCCCTTGAACTGAAACTTATACTTTTCCGGCGATATAATCTGCGACTTCTTCCTTTTGGATCCCGAGCGCGACGGCAAACTCTCCGAAAAGGAGATCTTCCGCCTGCTTCATATATTTTTGATCAATCGCACCCGGTTTCAACTTTTGTTCTGTCCGGAGCTGATTCTTGGTATAAATGGACATCGTCAGCCGAATGAGTTCTTCCCCGTCAAGTGTATTGATGACGGATTGATAATGTCCGGAAAGTTCATTGAGCGATTCACACGAATATGCGTCTACCCGCATTTTCGGAATCTTCGTAATCAATTTTTCAGCTTCCCGTTTCGAAATAACAGGACGCATAAGAACTTTATCATTATCAACAGGTGTGTAAACCGTACATGTTTGATATAACGGTTTCAGGACGTAATACAGTTCACCGGCATGTGCGTTGTTTAAATCCAAGGTTGTTATATCCTGCACTTCGCATACACCGCTGTTTCCGTAAATAATTTTATCGCCGATACAGAACATTCTTATATAGTCACCTTTTTTTTGTTTTTGCCTTGTCTTCTTTTAGTTTTTCATTTTTCGCATACACCTTATGCATCTGACGAACCTGTTCATGGAATTGCTGAAGCCGCCCGAGTTCATCCTCCAGTTCTTTCTGGTCGACCGGGTCACACATTTCAATAAATGTCTCAAACGCAGTGGGATAGGGGAATTTTTTTATGCCGTGCACGCCGCCGAACGCTACGGTAACCTGTGTTTCGGTTTGTCCGATGATCCTGCCGGTGCCCAACTGGAGATGACGTACTTCTTTGTTCGATAGGTCCAATTTAAGATTTGTCATTCGGTCACTCCTGCCCATATTTAAAAATAAAAAGGTGTACTGCTGACGATAACCGGTCTTGCGCCCATCAGAATTACACGCTGTGATCTTCATTATACTCTTTATTTTGCCCGCGTATAAGCAATTTTTGCATACTATCCGCGAAAATTTGCCCGTCCGATCTGTTCCCCGAGCCTCATTTTTGTTTCGATACCGTTTTTTGAATACGCGATAATGTCCGCGTCGATGACGGCAGCGTCCTTTGGCAGAAGCAACACGATGGTGGAACCACCGAGACCGAAGAAGCCCTTTTCCATCCCACGCCGAAATGCAGAAGTTTCGTGGTTACAGATGCGGCCGACGAGTAGCGCGCCGATCTCAATTTGGGTCGCCCTGCCAAAATGTTCCGTGTCGAACGCTGTACAGACGCGGTAATTTTCCGCAAAGACCTTGTGGCGCTTTGCGGCAATCGGTGTGACCGTATGCAAAACGCCTTTGATGATCTTTGTACCGCACACTTCACCGTCATCGAAAAAGATGTAACGGTGACAATCATCCACACTGAGGCGAAACACGAGCAACATGCCGCCCGCGTAATCTTCGGTACAATCTTCTCCCAACAGTTCGGCGATCGTATAGACGCTGTTTTTGATTTCGACGTCAAGCGCCGTCGAAATTTCATAGACGAGCAACTTGGAATCCGCAGGAGCGACCAGTGCGTTTGGATCGGATGCAACCGGTCGTTTTTCAGGCTTGATTTTGCGCGTGAAAAAATCGCTGAACGAAGCATACGGCGCGCCTTCGAAATCGTTCAAATCGATTCCGTACTGCTCAATAAAGGGCGCGATCTTCTTTGCGGAGCGCGGACGGCTGTTCCGTTTTGCATCGAATCTCGAATACGCTTTCGAGACGAAGAATTCCAACAGAATCCTGCCGAGGATCGTTTCATACAGAAAGTGCAGCTGCCCCGCACCGTATTGATCCTCGACATACGTGCCGCCGGTGCGTCGGTCGTAGACAAAGATGCTCAAGCGATGCCCTTGATGCCCGCGTTCGCGACGAGGGTCAGCACGATCAGCGCGATCGCAAGCAGCGGAAAGAGAATGTAGAAGACGCCTCTCGGCTTCGCAATTTTAATGTCGAGGATATAGAGAAACCCGACGATCGCCATGCCCGCTGCGAAGACGATCGCCGTGAGCTTCGGCGCGAGGAAGCTCGTGAACACCCAGAGCAGCGGGAAGATCAGCGCCGCATAGGTCACCGGAAGCCCACGGTAATGCTTCACGGGTTCGCCGGACAGACCGTCCACGGTGATCCCGAAGAAGGCGAGACGGATGATGGCACACAGCGCGTAAAAGACATATATGACGATAATCTGATAGAAATGAAACCCGCCGATGGACAAGGAGATCGCAATCGGCAGCGCGACGAAAGCGATCATGTCCGCGAGCGAATCGATCTGCACACCGAATTGTTTTTCCGCGTCCGTCCGTTTACAGCGCCGCGCATACACACCGTCAAAGAGATCGCAGACGCCCGAAACGATCAGGCAGATCAGCGCATAAGCCGTAAGCCCCGTGCCGGTCGCTGCAAGTACGATGCCGAGGATCGCGGCGAGCACGCCGATATAGGTGATGATGACCGATCTGTTGTACTTTCCGATAAACATGTAATTTTTCCTATTTCTCCGGAATTTCGGTACGAATTCTTTCCTTCTCCGCCTGATCTATGCAAGCGTGCCTTTTGCCGTCAGATGTTCTATCCGAATTTCGATGACTTCAACGATATCCCAGTCGTTTATGATTTCGGTTTTACCCTGTTCCTGATAGTCCGGAGAAAATTTTCGGACGAGTGCAGCCAAAGCCTTTTGTTTGACGTCTTTTAACGCAGGATCACTGCTTAGAAGACGGGCTCGACCAAAAGCGATGGCACTTTTGAAGATGGTGGTAAACGCTTCGGGAACATTCGTCTCTTCATCTACAACAGCGAACGATACCTTGTCGTTTGTCCCGATGGCGTCGATCTTGTGACCGACTCTGGCACAGTGAAAGTAGAGGTTCCCATCTACAAACGCATAGTTCAGCGGAACGGCATAGGGGTAGCCATCGTCACCGCACAACGCCAAGACGCCCGAACTGTTCCGTTCCAGTATGACCAACGCCTCTTCATTTGAAAGCAGTTTCTCTTTTCGTCTTAATTCCCGGAACATCATAAACCCTTTCCCCTTCATTTGAATAACTGTTTCACGATCGACTTCTATGCTTTATTCAAGCACGATCTTGGAAGATTATCGCACGACTTTGTGCGATAATCAACTGCTTACGCGCTGGCAAATCGGATGGGAAAATGTATCCTCCACCGATTTAGTAAAACTGAGCCCGCCTCCTATAGATGTGGGGGACATACCGATTTGTTATAGCCTATAATGTCTCGATTGTGCCGGTGCTGCCATCGATGCGGATCTTGCAGCCATCCTCGATTTTCTTTGTAGCATCCGCGACACAGACGACGCACGGGATCCCATACTCGCGCGAGACGATCGCCGCATGGCAGAGCAGTCCGCCGTATTCGGTCACGATGCCGTTCAGAATCGCGAACTTCGCGGTCCAGCCCGTATCCGTGAACCTCGTGATGAGAATGTCTCCCGGCTCGATGCGGTCGATCTCCTCAAAGCTGAGAATCACACGCGCACGCCCTGTTACAATGCCGCCCGAACAGCCGACGCCCTTGAGCCCGGACGATTTCGTGGTCGCTGCCGCTTTATCAAAGACGCTGCCGATCTCGTTTTCACTCGTAAAATTTCGAAACGACAGATAATACTTTCTATTTTTCGAAACGATGCTTGCGAGCGTGTCCCTGTCGAGCTCTCCCGCGATGAACGCCCGAATGTCTTCGATCTTCAAAAACCAGAAGTCGTCCGCAGACGCGAGCACGCCTTCCCGCACATATTCCGATGCAAGCTCCAGCGAGTAAAGCCGAATGAGGAAATAGAATCTTGTCGAGATGTCGCGGAATTCCTCGCGCCACCAGAGCATGCGGCGCATCTCGTCGATCTTGCGCTCAAGTTTTCCATATTTCGCGGCGGATACATGCCGCTTCAGGGCAGACAACGTATTTTGGAAACGCGTGGCCTGCCGCGCCGCCTCATCCATCGGACTGTGTTCATCGCCGAGCAGGACGGTTCCCTTCAGCGAAAGGATCACGGGGCGCACGTCCTCCGCATAATGCGGGTAAGCGACGTCGAGCTCCTTGTCCGAGTGATAACCGAAAGAAGAAAGATATGCACGGAGCAAGGAAAAACCGTAACCGGTTCCCCGGATCGCATTGCTATCCGGATCGCCGCTCGTATCCATATAAATATCCGCGTCTGCCGCTCCGGCTTCGCAGAACGACGCATACAGCGATGCGATCTTCTCCGCTGGCGTCTGCTTCCAAAAACGCAAAGCCGCCGCATCGGCGCGGATCTTCCGGCTGATCTCCCACAGGTTCGCGAACGGCCGCAGGTGTGAAATATCGCTGAGCCCCGAGAGCAGTTCCAGATAATCACTTTCTGAAATGTGCTTCGTGAGGTCGTCCTTGTAGATCGACTGCCCGACGGTATTGATGAAGATCTGTTCGAAATAGGTGCGCTCGCTCGTTAGATATTTATCAAAGATGAGCTCGAGCCACTTCTCAGCAATCGAATCCGCCTGATCGGGACTCGCCAAATCGCCTACTGTGATCTCGCGGTAGAACGCCTCATACACGCCGAGCAATTCCGCCCGATACGCCTCGTTGTTTTGAAGCCGCTGCCATGTCTGCCTGCGGTGCGTGAGAAAGATGCGCAGGGCTTTCAATGCGGAAATCGGTGTGAGCGCGGTCGTGACGCCGTCGCCCGCGTAGGTGATCCGGACGCCGAGCTCATTGTCGAATTCGCGTTCCTTATAGCCCGGCACATTCGCCATGCCGCGCTTCGCCATGGTCAGATTCCAGTAGGGTCTGCCGAAGAACAGGTCACCGAGCTTTCCGAGCTTCCGCGAAGGAACGAGCACCGACCTGTGTAGAAATGCCCGGTAAGCGATCTCCCATACGTATTCGTAGAGACTCCACATGAAGGGACGGCATACGGTTGCCGAGACGCCGCCGTCCTTGAAATCCGCCGTCGTCCATTGATCCGGAATGCTGGCATAGAGTATCTTTGTGATCGGGCGCGCCTGTAAGATGTACAGCTTGCCGTCCTTCACCGCAAACTCGACGTCCACGGGATAGCCGAAATGAATCATGATCTCATGGAAGACCGTCATCATCTCCGCGAGCAGTTCCGCTGTGAGAAAGCGCTCTGTGCGAAGACTTTCTGAGGAATCCGCAGGACTCCATCCGTCTGACGCCTCCGGTCTCTCCTCATAACGATCCGCATACCAGTTATAGCGGACGCGCACGGGCATTACCCTGCCGCTCACGAGGTCCTCGCCGAGTCCGGACACCGCTTCCACGACGATCTCCCGGTCGCAGCCCGTCCTCGGGTTCACCGTAAAAGCGACGCCGCTCACATCCGCGTCGACCATCTCCTGAATCACGACCGCCATCTTCAGATCGTCCGCCCCGTCGTCCACGCCGATATCCTTACCACTCGCCCGAGCCTTCATGTCCGCATCCGTCAGGTAGGCGCGCGCAGTCTCGGAATAGAGCGACCTGTAACACGCGACCACCGCTTCCGCAATTGCGGCTGCACCGCAGACGTTCAGCGTTGTCTCATATTGTCCGGCAAAAGAAAAGCTGTCGAGGTCTTCCTTGGTCGCGCTGCTGCGCACAGCGTATTTCCGATCCGGCAAGATCCTTGCAGTGATTTCCGAGACGACCGCCTCCGGCAAGGCGAAGTCATCGGCAGACCTTATAGACGCGTCAAAAACGTCCGTCCCGAGGACGAACCCTTCCGGTACGCAGAAACCCGCCTGTTTCAGGCGCATCAGATATGCTGCTTTTTTGCCGATTCCCGCGGGGATTTGTGAATCCGATAAGTCGTATATCATATACCGCTATGCTTTCCAAAAGATTTTATTTTCAAATGATGCTGTATCCCTTACGGATTCCGCCTCGGCTAAAACAAATCTCGCCTCAACTAAAACATATTCCGCCGCAGGTGCGCGAGATATAGCAGGATGTTGATCACGATATGCGTCGCCGCGCCCACGAGGACATAGCATAAGAAGAATAATACAGACATCGGATAGACAAAGCAAATCACAAGTACGCAGCCGATGATCGAATCCGCCTGATCGAAGAAGACGAAAACGGGCCGCTTAAATCCGGTGATGTTCTTTCCTTCCTCGATCCCGATCCGTCTTTTGATGAAACTGTTCGGAAGTTCGAACAGCGCATAGGCGAGTCCGAGCAGCAGTCCCATGAGCAGATTGTATAGAAAGGTGTTTGCATGGGATACATATAGAAAGTTCAGAGAAAAGAGCACACCGCCGCTCCCGCAGACCACGCCCCAGACGGGCGTGAAGATCAGACCGAGGATGACGTACCCGATAAATCCCTTCCAGGTTTTGTTCACGCCCAGCAACATCCGTCCGTCACGCAGATGAAATCCGCCGTCGATCGGCACGGCAAGCGCCTTGCAGACGGGAAGCCTGCACCAAATCATATTGAAGATGCCCATGAAAATCACAGGGGCAAGGCTGACGTACATGTTTGCAAGATCAGAAAAAGTCATGCAATCATGTTACCACAAAAGGCCTCTATTATGTTATGATGATGTATACAATAGAGAAAAATGCCTGAACCCGGTTTTGAGCATCTTTTTCTGTTTACATACGCGTTTGGGAATATTGTCTCTTCTATTATCTCGGCAATAAAGGGGGATCGAGACGCACATGATTAAAAACTCCAAGATTCGGGTGAAAATGGCTGTTTTCTATATTGAAATGCTCGCCTTCACCATACCACTACTCATTCTCTTCGGCGCACTTCTGTATCTGATCAGCATCGGTACGATCGTTGCAGACGGGCAACTCATCACATATTTCATCGTCTTCGCTATCATCTATGCTGTCATCTATATCACGATGACGGTTATAGTCGGACGAACGCTGGCCAAAACGATCGCTTATCCGGTCGCCATCCTGCAAAAGACAGCACATCAAATCGCCATCGGAGATCCCGATGTGAACATTACCGTCAAGTCAAGAGATGAAATCGGCGATCTTGCGGATGCGATGCGCACCATGACCGATGCTACGAAGGAAGAAACGCGCATCCTCGAGCACATCGCGCACGGCGATTATTCCGGTTCGATCATCCCCCGCAGTGAGCGGGATGTCGTTTACAAATCGATCAGAGCCATTCTGGACAACAACAGTACGATGATCTCCGAGATCAAAGTGGCTACGGAACATATTTCAAAATGTGCGGACGAAATTTCGGGCGGTGCGCAACACCTCGCGATCGGTTCAAATGAGCAGGCCGCGACCATCCAACAGTTCAGCGCTGCCATCAGTGAAGTTCAGGGCATGGCGGAGCAAAACGCCGAAATCGCCAAAGAAACGCTTGAAGATGTCCACGAAAATACGCGCATTATGAACAAAAACATGGAGGATATGCAGCGCATGACCGAAGCCATGGCCACCATCACAGAAAGCGCTCAGCGCATCGAAAAGGTGATCAAGGTGATCGACGACATCGCATTTCAAACCAATATTCTCGCGCTGAACGCCGCCGTTGAGGCGGCCAGAGCCGGGCAGCATGGAAGGGGATTTGCGGTGGTTGCCGATGAAGTCCGTGAACTCGCATCCAAATCCGCCGCCGCGGCGCGCGAAACGAGCGAGCTGATCAAGACCAGCATCAAGCATGTGGAAGAGGGCAATGAAATCGTCAAGCTCTCAAACGACAACATCAATGAAATGGGACAGATCGCTGTGAAGAGCGCAAACAATATGACCAAACTGTCTGAAGCATCCACCCAACAGAGCATGTCGATCTCGGAAATCAATCTGGGCGTCAATCAGATCAATTTGGTCGTACAGTCAAATTCTGCGATGGCTGAAGAAAGCTCGGCGGCTGCGGAAACAATGGCAGCACAGTCCGAATACCTAAAGGAAATCGTCGGGAAATTCAAAATCAAAAATGACAACTGATAAAAGTTTACATTTCGTTCAAGCGAGCGACTTCACAGCTTTCCACCGCAAACTCGCAGTCTTGATCGGACCGTACCTAAATCCGGACTACACGGCAGCTGATATCGGTTGCGGGCTTGCTTTGCTCGATTTTGAAATCGCCGACAAAGTCAAGTGCATTGATGCGATTGATGCCGATGGGACGATCATCGAAAATGTCAAAGCCCGTATCGAGCAGGAATACATTTCCGGTCATCATTCGGCGGATCGTATTCGTCCGGAGACCTGCACTTCTGAAGACCTCGGAGACCGGACATGGGACATCGTACTGTTGAGTTTTTACGGAACTTCCTACCCGGCGTTGGAAGACCTGATCGGGCGCGCAAAGCACCGTGCGATCATCGTCCTCCATGGTCGACACACAAACGGCAGGTTTGATCCTTATGAGGACGAATCCAAAAAGATGACCGCCGAAGAACTTGAACCGTTTTTGATCAAGGGAGGCTATACGTTTAAAAAGATGATCGTCGATTTGCAGTTCGGTCTGCCCTTTAAGTCCATCGAGGACATTCATGGGTTTCTGTCCGAATATGTGACGCCTGAACCGGAAGCATCCGGAAGCGACACTGCGGCGGCGGATATCTATGAAAAGCAAATGCTCAGCATCGAAGAGCGGATCATCAAGACCGACCGTTATGACTACCCCTATTATCTCCCCAACAATTTCTGCGTCGGTATTTTTGTGATCACAAAGTAACGATCTTTACGGAACAGGAAAAACAGGGGCGTTTGCGGTTGGGATCCGTTTGCCCACGATCACAAGCCTCCCATTTTCCTGTGAATATTCACAGGTTGAAAGAATGATAAATTCATCCCCGCGTTCGGCGGTCACACCCGTATCGAAAAACTCCTTATTTTTTATTTCCCGGAGAAACCCGTCTACCGCCTCCTGATCCGCAAAATCACTATAGTTATAATATTTGAATTCGTCATCGAGTCCCGTATCCACGGCCGTCCGAAATACGCTCAAAATTTCGTAACTGCGGCGTTCCATCAGTGTATCGAAGCGGATGTACCGGTGCTTTTCACAATATTCAGGATCCATAAATTTATTGAAGGTACCGAACATGCTCCCGTCTTTCATTCGGTGACCGTAGATGATCACAACGTCGCTCGGGCGCTCAACGTCACTGATTTCAGAAGCAAACAGCGTGCCGGAACCGGTGTAATTTCCCGAAAAATCCCGGTGCAGATAATATTCCGGATTCGAGACCGTCTGCATCACGGGATAGTTGACATCGGTATCATAAATCCTCAGCCACCCTATAAAATTCGCATTGGATTCCTGCAGCGCGCGGTAAGCACTGCGCAGATCTGAAAATTCATCCGACGACAGCATGCCGTCCGCGTCTTCGCGCACATTGGAATAGACAATATCCCGAAGCTCATCGAAGTCACGCTCCGCCTTGTGTTGCTTCAAAAAATAATCGAGCAGCACGCCTGCGGAAACAAGAAAGACGCCCGCGCACAAAACAAGGAGAACAATCGTCAATTTATTTTTCACATTGTTTTTCATGTTTTCAGTGTACCACACTGTGCTGCCCCTTGGACAGTCACCGTATGTCTCTCGATCCGTAAAGAGCGAACCGCAGATTTTATCCTGCGGTTCGCCCGATTCGTCTGTAATCTTTGTGTGCTTATTTTACTCGAACAGTGCCGTCGACAGATATCTTTCGCCCGTATCCGGGAGGATCGCAACGATGTTCTTTCCGGCGTTCTCGGGTCTCGACGCGATCTGTACGGCAGCCCACGCAGCGGCACCGGAGGAGATACCGATCAGAAGACCTTCGATCTTTGCAATCTCTTTGCCTGTCTGGAAAGCGTCTTCGCTCTTGACGGGAATGATCTCATCATAGATCTCTGTGTTGAGCGTATCCGGCACAAACCCTGCGCCGATGCCCTGGATCTTATGCGGACCCGCCTTGCCTTCGGAGAGGACAGGGGAGTCAAACGGTTCAACCGCGATGATCTTGATATTCGGATTCTTGCTCTTCAGGTATTCGCCGGCACCGCTGATCGTGCCGCCCGTGCCGATACCGGAAATGAAGAAGTCGATCTTGCCGTCGGTGTCTTCCCAGATCTCTGGACCGGTGGTTTCAAAGTGAATTCTCGGGTTTGCCGGATTGACAAACTGTCCGGGGATGAAAGATCCCGGTGTCTCGGCTGCGAGTTCGTCCGCTTTCGCGATCGCGCCCTTCATGCCTTTCGCACCTTCGGTCAGAACCAGTTCCGCACCGTATGCAGCAAGCAGCTTGCGGCGTTCAATACTCATGGTTTCCGGCATCGTCAGAATGATTCTGTAGCCTCTTGCCGTCGCGACGGAAGCGAGACCGATCCCGGTGTTGCCGCTTGTCGGTTCGATGATCACGGAACCGGGTTTCAGTTTTCCGCTCTTTTCCGCATCTTCGATCATCGCGAGTGCGATTCTGTCTTTTACGCTTCCGGCAGGATTGTAATACTCAAGCTTGCCGATGATGTTTGCGCCAAGACCCTTTGCCTTTGCATAGCTGTTGAGCTGCAGCAGCGGCGTTTTGCCGATAAGTTCGGTCAGACTGTTTGCAATTTTCGCCATCTTTTACCTCCTAAATGACAGTGTGTGAATGATGTTTGGCTTTACCTATATCATATTTATTTTATATGTTATATAAGGATTATAGGATGGAGACCCACGATTGTCAAGTGTTTTTTGAAAGACCGAGACCAAGATCGAGACCGCCGCTGAATTGTGGCACCCTTTTATCCTACTTCTGTACCGGTGATAATTTATCTCTTGACTATAACATATATTTTAAGTATGCTATATATAGAATCGCAAATCTATGAAGGGGGGCACTGTACCGATTTTCCGAAATTTTGCTGAAATGCGAATTCAATGATCGGGGCATGTGACATCAGGAGAACATCCAAAAGGAGGAATTATGAGAATTTCCGTAAAAGGCAGGTATGCGCTTGCGGCAATCATCCGAATCGCTTCCGAATCCGGCGGCGGCGGAAACATTTCCGTAAACAACATTGCCGAAAGTCTCGGAATCTCCAAAATCTATCTCGAACAGGTTTTCGCACAGATGAAAAAAGCCGGACTTTTGACGTCCATCAAAGGACCCAGAGGCGGTTATCAGCTCGCAAGGGAACCCGTCGAAATGACGGCATGGGATGTACTCACCGCGCTGGAACTCAGTTTGACAGAAAAGACGGAGAACACCGTGGAAGTTGATGCTCCGGATATTGAAACGGCCATGCAGACAAAAGTATTCAACCCGCTCGATGCGGTCGTAGAGGAAACACTCCGTGCGATCACCATTCGGGATCTCCGGGACTTCGTCGGCGAACAGGGTCAGGATCTCTCCTTCATGTTGAACATGTGATGAATCAAAAAGTAATCGTTGCGATGAGCGGGGGCGTCGACAGTTCGGTCGCCGCTCTTTTATTAAAAGAACAAGGCTACGCGTGCATCGGCGTGACGATGAAGCTCTTCGAAAACGCGGACGTCGGTGCGGACAAAAATCGTCCGTGTTGCTCGCTCGACGATGCCGAGGATGCGCGTAGCGTCGCCGGAAGCTTAGGAATGCCCTTCTATATTTTCGACTTTACCGAAGATTTTCGGCAACAGGTGATCGGTCGCTTTGTCACTTCCTACGCAAATGGCGTGACGCCGAATCCGTGCATCGACTGCAACCGTTACATCAAATATGAGCGACTTTTCGAGCGCATGGAATCCATGGATTTTGATTATGTCGCTACAGGTCACTATGCGCGGATCAGCAGGGATGAAAACAGCGGACGATTTCTCCTGCACCGCGCCGAAGACAAGAATAAGGATCAGAGCTACGTCCTCTACACGCTGACACAACATCAACTCGCACATACGTTGTTTCCGAACGGCACACTGCCGAAAAGCGAGATCCGACGGATCGCCGAAGCCCACGGCTTTGTAAATGCCGCGAAGAAGGACAGTCAGGATATCTGCTTCGTCCGGGACGGCGATTATGCCGCTTTTATCGAGCAGTACACGGGCAAACAATCCCCTGCCGGCAATTTCATCGATGCCGAAGGTTCGATCATCGGCAAGCATGATGGCATTCTGCACTACACGATCGGTCAGCGCAAAGGACTCGGCGGTACTTGGGGAGCGCCCGTCTACGTCACGGAAATTCGTCCGGAGACAAACGAGGTCGTCCTCGGCAAGGATGAAAATCTTTTCAAAACCGTGCTGACCGCGTCAGACATCAACCTCATTTCTGTCACGGATTTAAGAAAATCGATGCGTGTCACCGCAAAGATAAGGTATAATCATATGGCGGCTCCGGCCGTTGCCCGGCAGCTCGGCAAAGACCGGATCGAGGTGGTATTTGACGAACCACAGCGCGCGATCACAAAAGGGCAGGCGGTCGTCCTCTATGAAGAAGATGTCGTCGTCGGCGGCGGCAGCATTGAATGAATCATATAAGTCGTTATCGTGATAAAATTATATTTGCTAAGTGCAGAAACGTTTCATCGTGAATTTGTTTCTGCAAGCACCAATTCACTTGGTGCGTTAGCAGAAATGAGGCAAACCATGACATCCGATGAAAAATATGAAAATCTGAAATCACTGCTTGCGGGCTATGGCAGCCTTGCGGTCGCCTTCTCCGGCGGTGTTGATTCTACCTTTTTACTGCGGGCGGCGAAGGACGCGCTTGGCGATAACCTGATCGCAGTCACCGCGCGATCCTGTTCCTTCCCCGAGCGCGAGCTGAAGGAAGCGGTCGCGTTCTGCGCAGAAAACGACATCCGCCACTTCGTCACGGACTCGGAGGAACTCGACATTGAAGGCTTCTCGGACAACCCGCCCAACAGATGTTACCTCTGCAAGACAGAGTTGTTCGAAAAAATTACGGAGATCGCCCGCCGGGAAAGCATGGCTGAGATCGCCGAAGCGAGCAACTTAGATGACAACGGTGATTACCGTCCGGGTCTTCAGGCCGTTGCGGAACAGGGCATCAAAAGTCCAC
>JAISKP010000013.1 GCA_031260885.1 Eubacteriales Family XIII. Incertae Sedis bacterium | reverse complement strand
TCGATGATGCCGTTGTGCACGATCGCGATCCGCCCATCCATGGAAAGATGCGGATGTGCGTTCTCCCGGATCGGGCTTCCGTGTGTCGCCCACCTCGTATGACCGATGCCCGTGTGCCCGTCAAACTCTTTCTTTCCGATCTTCTTCGCGAGGTTTGCGATCACGCCGGACTCTTTACGGAGCAGAATTTTCCCTTTTTTATTAACGGCGATTCCCGCCGAATCATAACCGCGATACTCCAAGCTCGTAAGCCCGCTGATGATCATCTCTTTCGCACTGCCGCTTCCGACATATCCTACGATGCCGCACATATATCAATGCTCCTTCTATGCCAATTTTCGTTCAATGAGCGCGGTCAGTTCTCCCGCCGCCTCGTCAATAAACCGTTGATCACTGCCTTCTATCATGACCCGCACGAGTGGTTCCGTTCCAGACGATCGGATCAGGACGCGTCCCTCTCCGTGCATGCTCTTTTCCGTTGCCTCGATTGCGGAGCGGATCTCCGAATCTTCCATGTACCGATTCTTGTTCTCGTTTTTCACACGGGCATTCTTTAAAATCTGCGGATAGATCCGAATGCCATCGGCTGCTTCCGAAACCCGTACCCCGTGCGATCGAATCGCAGAAAGCAGTCTGAGTGCAGCGAACAAACCGTCCCCGGTCGTATTGTCATCCAGAAAAATAATATGACCGGATTGCTCGCCTCCCAGAACGCTTCCCGTTGCAAGCATGCGTTCGAGCACGTAGCGATCGCCTACATCCGTCGTCTGGATCTGTATGCCGGTCTGTTCGAGTGCAATCTTTAGCCCAATGTTGCTCATGACGGTCGCTGTAAGCAGATTTCCGGCAAGCTTTCCCTCCTGTTTCATCTGTTTTGCGCAGATATACATCAGGATATCCCCATCGAGAATCCGCCCATTTTCATCTGCGGCGATGAGTCGGTCCGCATCACCGTCAAAGGCAAAACCGATGTCTGCCCCCTCCCGAAGAACCGCTTCCGCAAGTTTTTCCGGATGGGTGGAGCCATAACCGTCATTGATGTTATATCCGTTCGGCGTATTGCCGATGAACACCGTTTCTGCGCCCAGACTGCTGAAAACAATCTGTGCGGAACGCACCGCCGCGCCGTGCGCGCAGTCAACGACGATCTTCATGCCCGAAATATCCGTTTTCATACCCGAGATCAGATGATCCGTATAGAGACGAATGGTATCTTCCGTTTTTTCCAGCGATTGTCCCAGCGCGGCTCCTATCGGAGACGCTGCAGGATCCTTCCCGCTACGTATAATTTTCTCGATTTCCGCTTCAATCGCATCGTCGAGTTTGAAACCCTGTCCGTTGAAAAATTTGATGCCGTTGTATTCAAACAGATTGTGAGATGCTGAAATCACAACGCCGCAGTCCGCACCCATCGCGCGCACAAGATAGGCAATCGCCGGCGTCGGCATCACCCCTGCACGAAGGATCTCTCCGCCCATCGACAAGATCCCCGCGCTCAGCCCCGCTTCAATCATATCTCCGGAAATGCGGGTATCTTTCCCGATCACAACGATGGGCTTTCTGCCCACAGTTGTTTTACGCAACACAAGCACGCCGGCCTTTCCGAGCGCACAGGCAAGTTCAGGCGTCAGATCCCTATTTGCAATTCCTCTCACTCCATCGGTACCAAAAAGTTTTCCCATACCGTAATTGTTTTTCCTTTTTTGTTTTGAAGCTATAGCGCTGTGACGAGATCTTCGGAGTCCTATTGTCGCATGCTGATCGCCTGTGCCGATTCCCTGACCGGTGCTTTGGATATCGTCACATGCACGTCTTTCGGACTGCATTCAACTTTATAGTAGGGTTTATCAATTCTGATCAAAACGACAACATCCGATTCTTTGATCTTATCATCCAACGTCGAAAGATCCACGTAAAGCGTCAGATTGTCAGCCGTCATGTTCTCCATCTGTGCAGCGGTTCCTGAAACCGTCACGGCGATTTCCGTCTCGCCGATCTCGGCGGGATATCCGATCGCCGCACCGGTGATCTCAATCTCCTCTTCCGTGAATTTGAAAGTTCTCTTTTCAACCGCTTCGATCTCGATGCCCGCCTTAAGATCCTGTGACTGATCCGAGAGCTCAACGCCCTGCGGCAGCGTCAGTTCCGGCGTGAACACCTTGTTTTCACGCAGACCGGTAATATTGATATCCTTTGCAGTGACCTCTGTGATGCTTTGCAGTTTTGAAGCCGCACCGCGGATAAATACCGTCTTGGGAAGGGTCGATTTTGTCATCGCCCAACCTTCTGCAGCTTCTCCTATGACCTTCATCTGCAAAGAGACTTCCTTCACACTGCAGAGTTGAATGGTGACATCAATCATGCTTTGAGAGAGAGAGAGGTCGTTGATCGGATATCCGACGTTGGTCAGCGGAACCGCATCGACCGCAATCGTACGGCTCTCTTTTGCAAGCGCATTGCTTTCGATCAGTGCCCGAATATAGCTGACACTTTCCACTTGTTCCCTTGTGCCCGACACTTCGATTTCCTTTGGCGAAAGCGTGATCAGACCGGGTTCGGAGTCCTCGGGTATTGCCCCCAAATATTCGATCACAATCGGCTTCATCGCTGAAACGCGCTCTTCCACATTCACTTCAATGCGCTCCGGTCGAATCTCAACAACGCCAAGCCCGTTCGGCACGGCTACGGAAACGCGCACCGTATTGAGTCCCATTGCAAAACCCTTCATGTCGATCGTCGCCTTGAGGTCGCTCGCTTCGATCTCCCCGATTTGCGCGCGGGAACCCTGCACGACGACGTCCACCGTATGCGTCTGTGCCGTCGAAACAGCGAGTCCGGCTTCAGCGAGCGCGTCGAGATTGACCATTTCGACGACCACGCCGCCAATCGTCGTCTTGATCGTCGGATTGATGTATGTCACAACAAAGCCCCAGATAACGACGGCGGCAATGATCGAAACAATAAGGTTGAATCTGCGGCTACGAAACATCTTTTTTCCTCCGGAAAAAACTGAGGAGCGTTGCATTTTGATTCGGTTTCTGATCGCTGAGGAACATGTTCAGAATAATCTTTTCAAGCGTTTTTATTTCCAGAAATCGGGTCAATTTTCCGTCGACCGCGATCGATATAATACCTGTCTCTTCGGACACGATGATCGCGAGCGCATCGGAAATCTCCGTAATGCCGATCCCGGCGCGGTGTCTGGTACCCAATTCAGTCGAAAGATCTCTGCCGCGCGACAACGGCAGCATACACGCCGCAGCATAAATGTTTCCGCCGCGGACGATGACCGCGCCGTCATGCAGCGGTGCACCCTCGTAAAAAATACTTGCAAGCAGTTCTGTGGTAAGTGACGCATTCAGGACGACGCCTGTTTCCGCGAAATCACTCAGTGCAATCTCGCGTTCCATAATAATCAGTGCGCCGACCTTGTCGTCCGAAAAATGTTCAACCGCCGTGATGATCGAGGAGGTCATCCATTTCACTTTTTCCTTGTTCATGTCCGCAAACTGGGCCTTTATAAATTTGCTCCTGCCCACAAATTCCAGCGCCCGTCTGAGCTCCGGCTGGAAGACAACCACGAGCGCAACGACACCGAACTGCATGACACCCTTGAGCAACCAATTCAGCGCATACAAATGAAGCAATCCGGACAAGGCCATTGCGGCAACCAAGACGATGATGCCTTTGATCAACTGCTCTGCTCTGGTTTCACGGATAAAGCTGAGCGTTTTATATATAACAAAAGTGATGATCGCTATGTCGATAAAGTCCCAGACGCTGAGTCCTGAAACAAGATTTGAAAAAAAATCACGCATAACAACCCCTCGGTCAAAGCACTTTCATACATTCGACCTGATATAAGAATGCCTGTACATATGAAACTGCAGGGCACGCTTACAGAACAATTCTTCTACTTATACTATACAGCAATTTACTGATTTTGCAACGGCGTATTCATGCAAAAGACCGTTTCCAAAAATTTTTCGGAGACGGTCTTCACTGTTTTACGATTTACAGAATTTCTGAAGCGATGTTTTTTTCTTTTTCCCGATCTTTAAACCGCAGTTTCTAACAGTCCGTAATTCCCATCGTTTCTTTTGTATACGGCACCGACGCTGCCGGATTCCATGTTGAGAAAGATGAAGAAGTTGTGTTCAAGCAGTTCCATTTGAAGGATCGCTTCCTCCGGAGACATCGGATTCAGATCAAATTTCTTTTCTTTCACGATGGAGAACTCCGGTTCCGGTTCCCCCTGATTGTCCGGAAGATCGTCGAAGAGGATCGCAGTGCCGTCTTTATGCTTGTCCTTCAGTTTGCTCTTGAATCGGGACATCTGCGCAGAAAGCTTGTCTACAACCCTGTCGATGCCGCTATATACGTCATTTGTCGTTTCCTCTGCGCGGAAAATTGTACCCTTGACAATGATCGTGGCTTCGATCTTCTGTCTGCCCTTTTCCATGGACAGCATCACGTTTGCCTCAATCTCACTGGAAAAATACTTACTCAGCTTTTCAAACTTCGATTCGATCATTTCTTTGAGATGGTCGTTCGCGTTGAGATTTTTGCTGATAATAATCACTTTCATGGGTTGCCTCCGTTCTGACGACTGCCGCAAGCGAATTGGTGGGGGCTTCGAATCGTACGGTCATTTTAATACCGCCGGCATGATCTCCCCCAATAGTTTTACTATACCATACTTACCAATCGATGTGCGCCTCGTTAAAAACTTCACAATAACTTTTCGACTCGTTTCTCTCCTTTTACCCACAAAAGCCGCTCGGCTGACCTGGTCTTTGCCCCCACACTCGCCCGGAGCCGTCTCCGGGACTTACTTCTAAACTGCGCCATGCTCGCCGCCGCCGTGCGGCGGTTTACGTGGATCCTTTTGCCCGCAGCTGGCTTGGATTTACAACCACAGACCCGGGCGGCTTTTGTCGGCACCCGATGCGAAAACAAATACGTCAACATTGTTCGCGCCACCGGAGAGAAGTACCTCCGCACATGCATCTGCCGTGCTGCCCGTCGTGAAGACATCGTCGATCAGGAGGATATCCTGCTCTCGGAGGCGATCGGCTGCGTATGCGTTAAGACTGAATGCACCTGTCAGGTTTGCCCTGCGCTCATCGGCGGAGAGTGCGCTCATCACATCGGTGCTGCGGTTTCGAATCAGGATGCCATCCGCGCATGGCACGCCGAATTCCCTTGACAGAAATCCGGCGATCAACGCAGCCTGATCATAGCCCCGCTTTTTCTTCTTCATTATATTCATCGGCGCAGGGATAAGCAAATCCCAATGCGGCAATTCACCCGTAACCGGATCGGATTCCGAAAGGATCTTGTCCCTCATGATGAGGGCGATCTTGCGAGCGATCCAAGGATTGCCTCTGTATTTCATGTCTCGGACGATGTCTGCCGCGCGTCCGTCGTAGGTAGCGCAAGAATAGCCTTTGCGGAAGGAACGCTCAAATTCACTGCAG
>JAISKP010000168.1 GCA_031260885.1 Eubacteriales Family XIII. Incertae Sedis bacterium | reverse complement strand
TCGCTGGGAACGCCCAGAACGGCGGCGTAATGATTGTTTACAATCAGAATTTCATCCGTCGCGTCATCTACGATATAGATGATCACCGCGGCAGAATCCATGAATTTTCGCAGCGCTTCGGCAGAATCTGAACGGTCTGTCAATTTTTCACTCCTTGTGATTCTCCCGTTAACGTATCTTTCAGCGCTTTTTCACTGAAATACACTTTTTCGAGCCACAGTCCGCTCGGCGGCGCCGTGTGGCCGGCTTTCGATCTTTCGCAGGAATCGAGGATGCCCGGCATGTCTTCCGGCTCTTTTTTCCCGAGTCCTACTTCGACAAGCGTGCCTGTAATAATCCGAACCATATTATACAGGAAACCGCTACCCGTGACACGCAGTTCGATCTCCGCCGCCGAAGTTTCAGGTCGTGACGCCAGTGTGATGTCGTAGACCGTTCTCACTGTCGTTTCGGGAACAATGCTCCCTGCAGAACGAAATGCGGCGAAATCGTGCGTGCCCACAAAATATGCTGCGGCCTCTTCCATTTTATGCGTATTCAGACGTTCATTCAACTGATAACGGTAATTTCGAAGAAAAATGTCCGGCATCCCGCCTGCCCGGACGCGGTACAGATAGGTCTTTCCGACCGCGTCATACCGCGCGTGAAAGCCCTCGGGCTTCTCCGTCGCGTCTGCGATAAAAATGTCATCCAAGAGGTTATTTGCCGCTACAGGGATTCTTTCGGCCGGAATGCCGAAGTCTCCCGTGAAGCTCGCCGTCTGTCCGAAAGCGTGAACACCGGCATCTGTCCGCGAAGTTCCGTGTAACCGGATCTCTTCGCCGCAAACCTGCCGAAGCGCATCCTCAAGCACCCCTTGTACGGTGCGGACACCCGGCTGATATTGCCAACCGTGGAATCCGCTTCCGTCATATCCGATTGTAATCAGGACATTTCTCATTCAAGCACCGCGTCAACGACATAGAATCCGTAAAAATACAGCGTGAGGTTGATCATCCACCGTCCGTTTTCGATTGCCTCATCCGCATCCGTTTCATCGGTTTT
Source organism: Eubacteriales Family XIII. Incertae Sedis bacterium (assembly GCA_031260885.1). Lineage (GTDB taxonomy): Bacteria > Bacillota > Clostridia > Peptostreptococcales > Anaerovoracaceae > JAISKP01. The sequence goes on along the minus strand of JAISKP010000168.1, from coordinate 17,052 downwards.
GACTGTCCCGCTCGGTTGTTCATCCTCCGCCGCTTCAGCATCCGACTCCTGCACAAAATAGGCAAACTGTTCTATGCGGTAGGTGGCTGTTCTGCTCGTTTCAATGCTGCTCAGAAATTTGACCCCGTCTTCATAACTGCCGCGAAGCACGAGACTGATCGGCATCGTATCCAGTTCATACCCAATCCCGGGTGTTGCCCCTGAAAATTCGGGTGGTGAGAGCGAGATCTGCTCGATTTCAAGCCCGGCACGCTGTACCTTTGCTGAAATATCCGCCCTAGCCCCATCCGAATCCACCGAGGAACGCGACAACAGCGTTTCGATCTTTTCTTCCTGTTCGGCAATCGAAAGATTCAGCGCTGATATATCGCCGCCCATTGCGTCGATTTCGGTGATGTCGCGAATCAGTGTCTTGTTTTCAAAACGCAGCGCATCGGTCTCGACTTGCATCGGCGGCAAAGCGAAATAGATGTAGACCAGACCGAAAACAATGATCAGGATCACGGCGCCGAATTTCAGAATGCTGTTTCGGTTATCCTTCATTGCGCAAGACCTCCGGCTTCTTCGGAAACGTCGTCCGAAGGATCGCTGTACGGCACGGTAATGTCCGGTGTCTGCGGAATATCGATTTTAAGCTGAAGTCTGTATGCGACGGAAGCGCCGGATCCGATCGTCTCACGAGGTACAAGCTCTGCGACGCCCAGCAAACGTGAATCGTTGATCACCGCTTTTTGCCGGTCGAATTCCTTAATATCGGTCAAAACACAATCGATGATGAGTCCCGACTGCGCGTCATATACAATTTCCGAAATTGCGGCACCTGAAATGAGCCCGTCATCCAGCGTTTCAAGCAGCGCCGCGTATTCTGTCCGACTCCTTTGCACAAGCGCTTCGGATTCGCCGTAACTTTGGAAGCGGTTGATCAATGCGCGATTTTCGGTCAGAGCACGGGCAGCGTCCGCATATTCCGGCGCGGCAATTTGCGTACGGTTTCCTTCGGTCTCCGCCAAAAGGGCGCCTCTGTATACCGGCGGCATCGCAGCAAGCACCAAGACAACGAGCACTGCAGCAATCAGAAGATATCTTGTTGCGTCGGCAAATCTGCGTTTATCGCTTCCGCCGTACAGGTAATTTCGCGCTCTTTTGATCGTGCGCCCTGCGCTCGCAGAGGCGAACAGGACAGGCACGATTTTTTCCCTTCCCTCAAGCTCTCCGCTCAGAATCAACGAAGACACTTGGGGACGGTTCTGAACTGTCTCATCGCCGAGCGCGCTGTCTTCACCGGTATTTGTCCCGGCGGCAGCTGCGTTGGGAACAACGACCTCTATGTCGTATTTATCCTTCAGGATCTCTTTCAGCTTTTCGGTCTGTTCACTTTCACCCGATAAAATCAGTTGCAAAATCCGCTTTTTCTCCAGAATTTCTTCGGTCCGAAGCACAACGACCGCAACCGGAAATTTTGCGGCGGATTCTTCAAGACCTTCAAGACCCGACGGACCGTATAAGGCGAGCCGAAAACGCGCATTGCCGACATCGACCCCGATGATGCACGGTGGCTTGGAAGATCGCACGGAACCCTCCGGGACTGTTTCGGAATCGTTCCCGGGTGTCTTTTCCCAAGTCGTCTCAAATGTTCCGATGACATCCGCGTATGCTGCAAGCGCCGAGCCTGCGAACTTTACGATGTAGCCGCGCTTTTTCAGCGAGTCAATCAGCGTCGAAAGGTAATCCCGCCGCACGCCGGTCACCACGGCCTTTCGCGCTTCGTTTTTCTCCGGATAGAAAATATCCTCTGTGATATACTCCTCGGCAGCTGCCCCCAAAAGCGCCTCGACCTTCATTCGACGACGTTCTCTGAAGTTCTTATTGCTCTCGCCAAACTGATAATATTCCACAAAGAAGCACATGCTGCCCCCAAAGAATATTGCCGCATCGCGATCTTTAATCTGCCATTGCGTCAGCGCATCAGCGATAAAATTCGCGATCTCCGCAGGCATCTCCGCTGCCTTCTGTCCGGAGATCGCAGCGGGCAGGACAAATCGTCTGAATTTTGTAAGCATCAGATCGCGGTTTTTATGCCCGTTGATCGCACCGAAAGCCGCTTTGGATTCTTTTTTCCCCGAAGCCGCAATAGGAGCAGGTCTGCGCGTCATCCGCGCGAACTGTGAAATTTCGATATATTCCTTTTCGAGTATGATACCGATCATTTTACTTTGTAAATCTCATCGCTGCCGGGGGGAAGCACAGGGACGCGCAGCTCAGAGGCGATTCCTGCACTTTCATTTTCAATTATGGGAGCAGGACCGTGAGAACCGTCCCGAGCTGTCTCAGAACCGTCCCCGGCTGTCTTGCTGACAAGGTAGATCCCATCCGCTTTATCCCTGATGGAACCGATCTGCGCAACATCGACGCGCGCATCCCGAAGCGCGGTCATAATCTTTGCGCTCGCTTCCGGACGTGCGATGATCATCATCGAACCGCTTGAAATGAGTTTAAGCGGATCGAGCCCGTAATGCGCGCAGATCTTTTCCGTGACTGCGGCAAGCGGAAGCACATCCCGCCGGATCTCCGCGCCGAGATCCGCAAGCCTGCACAGTTCCCACGTCGCGCCGAGTACGCCGCCTTCCGTGATGTCATGCATGGCCGAGACGCCGATGCTTCCCGCAAGAACGCCTTCCTTCACGACACTGATTTCACTGAGCATGGAAACCGCCTCCGCGATTTCGGCTTCGGTAAGCACGCCGCGCAGGGCATCCGCATGTTCCGCCGCAATGATCCCCGTGCCTTCCATTGCGAGCTTCTTTGTAACGAGGATGTGATCTCCCGGTCTGACCTTGGTGCGGCAAACATGCCCTGCCCGACCTTTTCCGATCGCAGTGGAAGAGATGATCGGTTTCGTAACGGCATCCGTGATCTCCGTATGACCGCCGATGATTCCGACGCCGAGAGACGCTGCCGCATCCGCAGCCTGCGTCATGATCTTTTCGATCTCGATCTCTGACGTCTCCGGCGGCAAAAGCACCGTGAGCAGCACGCCGATCGGTTCAATGCCGTTTGATGCGATGTCGTTGCAGGATACGTGAATTGCGAGCGTGCCGACCATTTCGATCGCAGCCGTGATGGGATCCGTCGATACGACACATTCGTACGAACCAAAATCAAGGACGGCGCAGTCCTCGCCGATCTCCGGTCCCGAAAGAACCTCGGGGCGCTGGTATTTAATCTTATCAATCACGATACTTTTTAAAAGTTCGTTATCAAGTTTTCCGATTTGCATGGTATTATTGTAACATGAATCATGAAAAATCGCTGAACAGAATGAAGGAACTGATCCCGATTCTCGAAGACGCTGCGAAGGCTTACTACGACGAGAATCGCGAGCTCATGCCGAATTTCGAATACGACCGCCTCTACGACGAACTTTCAACGCTCGAAAAGGAAACCGGCGTCACGCTGGCGGGCAGCCCGACGACGCGCGTCGGCTACAGCGTCAGCACCGAACTCATCAAAGAATCACACCCGTCGCCCCTGCTTTCGCTCGACAAGACGAAAAGTACGGCGGAACTCGCCTCGTGGCTATCCGATCAGAAAGGTCTCCTCTCATGGAAGCTCGACGGGCTCACCGTCGCGCTCACCTACAACGACGGCGAATTGGTCAAGGCTGTCACGCGCGGCGATGGAACGGTCGGCGAAGTGATCACATCAAACGCGAGAACCTTTCAGAACATCCCGCTGAGGATCGCCCACAAAGGCACGTTGCTCCTGCGCGGCGAAGCGGTTATCCGTTATTCGGATTTCGAAAAAATCAACGACGAGATCGAAGATGCCGATGCAAAATACAAGAATCCGCGCAACCTCGCAAGCGGCAGCGTGCGGCAACTGAACAGCGAGATCACCGCGCGCCGGCATGTCCGGTTCTACGCATTTTCGCTCGCAAGCGCCGACGGCATTGACTTTCACAATTCCCGTGCGGCGCAGATGGATTTCCTTGAAACACAGGGATTTCAGACGGCTGAGTACTTCATCGTATCCGGTGATACGGTTGAAGACGAAGTCCACCGATTTGCGGAGCGCGCGGTAAAAAGCGATCTGCCGTCCGACGGTCTCGTGCTCACCTATGACGACATCGCCTATGGCGAAAGCCTCGGGCGGACGGCGAAGTTCCCGAGAGACGCGATCGCGTTCAAATGGGCAGACGAGGTTTCCGAAACGATCCTCCGCGAGATCGAATGGAGCGCATCGCGCACAGGGCTCATCAATCCCATCGCGATCTTCGATCCGGTCGAGATCGAAGGCTCGACGGTCAGCCGCGCAAGCGTTCATAACGTCAGCATCGTAGAGGAACTGAGGCTCGGCATCGGGGACCGGATCACGGTCTATAAGGCAAATATGATCATCCCGCAGATTGCGGAAAATTTAACGATGTCCGGTCCGGACAAAATTCCGGATACCTGCCCTGTCTGCGGCAGTGAAACCGAAATTCGGGACAATACCGGTGTGCGTACGTTGTACTGCCCAAATCCGGACTGTGCCGCAAAGCGGATCAAGTCCCTTTCACATTTCGTTTCGCGCAACGCGCTCAACATCGAAGGACTGTCTGAGTCTTCGCTGGAGAAGCTCGTCTCCTCCGGATTCATTCGGGAAGCCGCCGACCTGTTCGGTCTCGAACGATACAAAGACCGGATCGTTCAGCTCGAAGGCTTCGGAGAACGTTCTTACGAAAACCTGATTGCAGCTGTCAATAAGGCGCGAACAGTCACGAAAGCCCGTTTGCTTTACAGCCTCGGCGTTCCCACGATCGGCGTCGCAAACGCGAAAATCATCGCAAAGTCCTTCCGCTATGATTGGGAGCGCATCGAACACGCAACCGAGATCGAGCTCGTCATGATTGACGGCATCGGTGACATCATGGCGGAAAGTTTCGTAAACTGGTTTGCCGATCTAAAGAATAAAACACGTTTAGATGCAATTCTTGCACAGATTACATGGGATCCGACCGAGTCAGGCAACCGTGACGGCGCAGCAGAACCGTTGAACGGGCTGACCTTTGTGATCACCGGCACCTTGGAGGCCTATCCGAACAGAGACGCACTAAAGGAGCGCATCGAAGACCTCGGCGGAAAGGTGACCGGATCCGTCAGCGAGAAGACGAGCTATCTGATCAACAACGATGCGACCTCGGGTTCTTCCAAAAACAAAAAGGCGAAAGACCTCGGTGTGAAGATCATCACCGAGGCCGAATTCAATCAAATGCTCTGAAATTATTTTTTAATTGGAATCTTAAACGTTGCCCCTTCATTATCCGCATCGTCCCATTCCGTATACTGCAGGAACATGTCATCTTCGTCTTCCGGAACTTCATAGACCATGTGATAGGTCACCGTCTCATCTACATCGAGGTCGAACTCCATCGGCATCATGGAAGGATCAAAGGGATCCAAAGGCCATATCCAATCGTAGAAAGATTCCGCATCCACGCAAAAATCAAAAGTGCCCATCGGATCAACGTCATCAAAGATGTTGGTCTCTGTGATGACCACATCGATCAGATCATAGCCATCCTCCGGTTCATAGCCTTTATAATCCTTCACAAATTCAATGGATTCAACCTTAAAGGAAAACCACTGCGTCTTATACGTCTTTCCGACTTCTCCCGTGACATTCCCTTCAATCAACTGCGCGAGCGCATCGCTAACAGAACCGGAACCGCATGCCGACATCGAGAAAATCATGACAAGAACGATCGCGATAGCACATATCCTCTTTTTCATACCTACCTCCCATTACTGTACTGGTTTTATCAAATATTCATTAACTTATCATAAAGTGCCCACAACCGCAATCCTCTCTACCTTAACCGTTCATTTTTTCGAGCGGCGCGATGCCCTTCGCCAGCTTTTTCTTGCCTTCCGCATCGAACATGACCGTCACCGTCTTATCATCCGCATCGAGTACGAGCCCCGTGCCGAATTTTGCGTGGCGGACCTTGTCTCCCTTTGCGATATCCAAGCCCGCGCTGAGGCTGTTGCGCGCCGCGCCATCCCGTGCAACGCTTTCCCTGATGCGTCGGAGCTGGTCAAACGGCCGGATCACCTCGGCTTCGGCATAGCCGTCTGCTGCGCCCATCGGTTCGTGAAAATACCCGGTGGTGCCTTTTCCGAGCTGTTCGGCACCCTCGAGAAACGTTACATCGATCTCCCGCAAAAAACGCGACTCGATCGTCGGTCCGAATCTTCCATAGATCGTCCGTCCCTCTGCCCTGAGCAGATAAAGCTTCTCCATCGCGCGCGTCATACCCACATAGCAGAGTCTCCGTTCTTCCTCGACCCCGCCGAGACTTTCGATTGACCGCGAACCGGGAAACAACCCCTCCTCCATACCGGGCATGAACACGACCGGAAACTCCAGGCCCTTTGCGCTGTGCATCGTCATGAGCGTCACTGCATCCTCGCTGCGGTCATGGTTGTCGATGTCTGAAATCAGTGTGATCTTTTCGAGAAAATCTGCAAGTGTGATGCCGGGTTCCTCAAGCTCGTATTCGAGGATTACGGTTTTAAATTCAAGCAGGTTCTCAAGCCGGCTGTCTGCCTCCACGCTGTTTTGCATCTCAAGCGCACGCGCATACCCGGTCTTCACCAAAAGTCCGTCATAGAGCGCTGAGATTTTGATCTCCTCACGCCCTGCGATGTACCCGTCCAAAACCGAGACGAGTTCCCGCACGGATTCCTTTGATTTTGAAGACAGCTCTGAAAGCACATAATCGTCGTGCAGAATTTCGAAAATATTTTCACCCTGTGCCGCCGCAAGCGCCGTCAACTTTGCAATCGTCTTTTCGCCGACGCCGCGCTTCGGCTCATTGATGATGCGTGAAAGCGCCAGATCGTCCGCGGGATTTTGCACAAGCCGCATATAGGATAAGATATCCTTGATTTCCTTGCGGTCGTAATACCTTACGCCGCCGACCACCTGATACGGGACGCGATAAGCAGAAAACGCCTCTTCAAAGGTTCTGGACTGCGCATTTGTCCGATAGAGCACTGCGAATTCGCGGTGCCTGCGCCCTTCATCGACGCCCTTTAAAATCTCCCGTGCGACAAACCGCGCTTCCTCTTTTTCGTCATAGGTGCAGATGTACTGAATCTTCTCCCCGTCCTCCTTGTCCGTCCACAGCTTCTTGCGCTTCCGGGATGTGTTGTGCGCAATGACCGAGTTCGCCGCTCCGAGAATATTGCCGTGAGAGCGATAATTCTGTTCCAGCTTGATGATTTTCGTTCCCTTAAAATCCTTCTCGAAGTCGAGGATATTTGAGATATCGGCACCGCGCCACTGATAGATACACTGGTCATCGTCGCCGACCACGCAGATGTTTCCACGCTTTTCTGCGAGCAGTTTGACGAAACGGTACTGCATGTTGTTCGTGTCCTGATACTCATCGACCATAATATAATGAAAGCGCTCCTGATATTCGGCGAGAACATCCGGAAAACGATCAAACAGCAGTACGGTGTTCATAAGCAGGTCGTCGAAATCCATCGCATTGTTCCCGCGCAGCGTTCGTTCGTATTCGATATAGAGATCCGCGAGGATCTTCCGCAGCGGACTCTGATCCGCCTCCGCTGCAAAGACCGCTGCCGTCTTACCCCGTTCCTTCGCCTTTCCGATCACGCCGAGCACGTAGGTCGGCGAAAACTTTTTCTCATCGAGATTGAAATGCTTCACGACCGCCTTGACCACAACTTTTTGATCGGTCGGATCATAGACCACAAAACCATCCTTGTAGCCAAGTTTGTCCGCATGCTTGCGTAGGATCCGAAGACATGCCGAATGGAAGGTGAGGATCCACATGCGGATGCCGGAACCCGTGAGCCGTTCGACGCGTTCGCGCATCTCCGTCGCCGCTTTGTTTGTAAATGTCACCGCAAGGATGTGGTAGGGGCTGACTCCCTCGTCTTTCACGAGGTGGGCGATGCGGTGCGTCATCATGCTCGTCTTGCCGCTGCCCGCGCCTGCCAAAATTAAAAGAGGACCGTCCTTATGAAGAGCGGCCTCTCTCTGCTGCGGGTTTAGTGTGTCCAGTAAATTTGCCGTCATTATGCTCCTTTAGATATCGTAGACTTCCTGCGGACTTGCGGTCTTGATGCCGTGCTCCGCGAAGATCTCCGTCGCTCTTTCCGTATCCTCCACACGGAAAATCACATATGCCACGTCCGCATTGCGCGTGATGAAGGCATAGGCATATTCCACGCTGACGCCCGCGTCTGACAGAATACGAAGCGCCTTCGCGAGGCTGCCCGGCACGTCTTCGATCGCGACGGCGAGCACCTGTGTCACGGAAACCGCGATTCCTGCGGCTTTCAGAGCCTCAAGGGCAACGACCGGTTCGTTTACAATGATGCGGAGAATGCCGAAGTCAGCGGTGTCCGCGATGGACAAGGCACGGATATCAACGTTGGCTCCGCTGAGCAGCTCCGTGATGCCGGCAAGGCGACCGGGTTTGTTTTCAACAAAAACGGAAATTTGATCTATAGTCATTGTCTGCCTCCTATTTGCTAAAACTGCGGGATGATATACGAGACGATCATCGTACGGCTCAAATCTTGCGCTTGTCGATGACGCGTACGGCTTTACCTTCGCTTCTTGCGATCGTACGCGGGCTTACAAGCGTGACCTTTGGCGAAATACCGAGCATCGATTTCAGTGCCGTAAGCAGATCCTTCTCGCGCTGCGCGACCTTCTTCACCTCATCAGAGAACATCTCCGTCGTCATCTCGACCTGAACTTCAAACGTATCCGTATAGTTCACGCGGTCGACGATGATCTGATAGTTTGCCGGATAGCCCTGACCCAAAAGCACGGTCTCGATCTGAGACGGAAATACATTGACGCCGCGGATGATGAGCATATCGTCGCTTCTGCCCATGGGTTTGTGCATCTTAACGAGGGTTCGACCGCACGAACACGCGTCGCGCGTCAGCACGCAGATGTCACGCGTACGGTAGCGCAGCAGCGGGAATGCTTCCTTCGTGATACACGAAAAAACGAGTTCGCCTTTCGAACCGAGCGGCAGAACCTCCTCCGTCTCCGGATCGATGATCTCCGCGATGAAATGATCTTCATTGACATGCATACCGGTCTGTTCTTCGCATTCGAACGAAACGCCGGGACCGGAAATTTCAGTTAGCCCGTAAATGTCGTAAGCTCTGATGCCGAGATTCCGCTCAATATCGCGCCGCATCTCTTCGCTCCACGCTTCAGCGCCGAAGATACCCGCCTTGAGCTTGATCTGATCGCGCAATCCGGCATTGTTGATGTTCTCCGCGAGGAAAGCCGCATATGACGGCGTGCAACACAGAATCGTCGAGCCCAGATCGGTCATGAACTGGATCTGTCTGTCCGTGTTGCCCGAGGACATCGGAAGCGTCAGCGAACCGACTTTATGCGAACCGCCGTTGAGTCCGGGACCGCCTGTAAACAGCCCATAGCCGTAAGAAACGTGGACGACATCTTCGTTCGTACCACCGACGGCGACAATCGCCCGCGCACAGCACTCGTCCCAGAGGTCGATGTCTGCCTGTGTATAAAATGCGACAACCCGCTTCCCTGTCGTTCCGCTCGTGGACTGGATGCGCACACAGTCCGAAAGCGGTTTGGCCAGATAGCCGTACGGATATTCATCCCGAAGATCGTCCTTGGAGAGAAACGGCAATTTCTTAAGATCTTCCGGGGACTTGATATCGCCCGGTTCCACGCCCTTCGCTTTCATCTTCGCCCGGTAAGGGGCTACATGATCATATGCGTGTTTGACCGTCTTGGCGAGACGTTCCGTTTGGATCCTGTACATCAGATCATACGACGCCGTCTCCATATCTTCCTGATAATACCGTTTTCCCACTGTCGTTCTCCTCCGAAATACCTACCTTACATCCCTTATCTGGATATACTACAATCGGATCGGCACCACTAAGGTAGAGCGGATTGCTCGAACCCGCCTCTATACCTTAAGCTGCACTGCATTCAGGCACGCCATCCCTGCATAAATACTATACTGTCGCACCCCGACGCGTCAAGCGAGAACACCCTGCTATGTCACGACGATTTCTTTGATGTTAAATTCCCGTCCGGAAAGGAGCTTCAGCTCCTTTCCACCGCATTCGGGGCAAATGCCTTTATATGCTACGGCGTTGAAGGTCTTTCCGCATGCGTTGCACCGCGCAATTGCGGGCAGCATCTCGATCTCGAGTTTTGTCCCTTCCAAAATCGTTCCGGTTACGGCAGCGGGATATACCTCCTCGATGAATTTTGGGATCATGGAAGACAGTTCGCCGATTTGAAGCACGAGCGTCTCGATGTTTGAAACCTCATTTTCTGCGGCGGATTGTTCGACTGTCTTTACGATTTCCAGCATAATGCTGAGTTCATGCATCCTGTTTTCTCCGGCTCAAACTGTCTCCTGACATATTATTATACATCAAAATACGCCCGGGGATGTCCCGGGCGCACTTTACAGAACATGAAGCACCTGAACGGTTAGTCCGCGAGGGCTCGGATCTTCTTAAAGATGCTCATATCTGCGTACAGCTCATCCGTGTACGGATTGCGCTTCGTCTTCGCGACCTTGTAGATCATGAAGATGAAGATCGCGACGTTCGAAGCGAGCGCGAGGAGACTGACGATGAACAACGCCGTGGGGTTGTAGGAGGATTGCACCGCGTACGTCCCCGTATCGATGAATGCGGGCAGTGTCTGGGCAAACATGCACCAGAGTGCGAGTGTGTGCGCCCGATGCTGCAGCCATGCGCCTTTACCCGTTGTGAACGCGCAAAGCGTCGGGGCAAGCAGGAGTGCGAAACCGCAGTACCATGCATGTCCGGGCAGACAATTGTAGGTATAGGCGAAGTTCCAAAGATCGTACGGAATGATCCAGAACCAGAGCATATCCGGCCAGAGCATATCCCGACTTCCGTCCTTTTTCGTCTTCTTTCTGAGGCAGATGCCGAACCAGCCCGTGATCGTGATGATATTCAGGATGCCGGCTGCGGCATTCATGAAGTTCCACGAACCGCCGAGAACCTGCATCTGTTCGTCCGCCAGATACGACAACGTCCCCCCGTGCTGAATGCCGACCTGAATGTCTCGGATGACAGCTTCCAGAATGTTGATCGCAAGGATCAACGGTGGGAAGCAAAGTGCCCACTTCATGTTGACGAGGTGCCAGGGTTGTCCCATTTTATTCTTGCCGTGTAAATAGCGGATGCACCAAAATCCAAGGCAGCCGGCCGTGGAGGAGTACACCTTTGCCAGATGGAACCAATCCGTATAGGTCGAATCTTTCAGTACCGTGAACCACAGGATCGAAAGTCCGATCGGCAGAATCAGAAAACAAAAAAAACCGCACCATTTAAAACGGCGCGAGACTTCATTGAGACCGAACAACAACGCGAATACGATGATCCAGACGCCCCAGACCCCCATCGTCGTTGCACCTTCGGCATAGTTAAATGTAAACATATAATATCACTTCCTTTTTGCAATGAGTGCTTCCAAGGCATCGGAAAGTTCATTCTCAAAGGTCATTCCAACGCATCGGAATACTCTATGATGGTTATGGTCATACCAGATATACCATAACGATTCCCCTCGTTTTAAAAATAGCACCGCTGTTGAAAAATGTCAATATTTCGTTTAAATTTTAACGATTATTCAAATATTGAATCAATTAACTTTCTAAAGCAGCGGCTTTTTCTGAAGAAAATATTAATTTGGTTATACCAATATACAATACCGCTTTATTGATTTTCTGCGAAAAACGTTCTTCCATTCCCATCCGCATCCCGATTCCTGCGGTGGAATATCCGTTCACTTTTTTAATGGTCTATTTGATCGTCTTTTTAATTATCCAATTTTTTGTTTGTTCACTTTGTTTATAATGTGGTATTATTGAAAGACACTCATTGACGCTCGGGGGATTCAGCGATGAAGATTCTTCAGTCTGCAAAAACATTTATTAAAAAACTGCCGTCTGTCCTGACAAAACGACACTCGTTAAAATTGAACCGACCGGCGGTTCTGACACGGCTCTATGCAAAAGTAAGGATGCGTTCGCTCGTTACCGGTTCCCTCGCGACTGCAAGCATGCTTGTTCTCTTACTGGTGCCATCGATCACTTGGTCGGAAGATTTTCATAAAATCGCACCGGTTGAGCTCCCATCCCGTGCGGTCCCGGAGCAGCTTTCGTCACCAGTTGAAAACGATATTTATGTTGTGCCGGAAAATCTGATTGTCTTTTCTACCGCACCTGCCATTCCGTCAAAGATAACCTTTTATGGCGTTCATTCCGGTGCACGCTCCGAAAAGAAAACATGGATGGACTATCGAACGATCACGAGCCGCAGTTCCAAGCAATGGGCGCTGCAGCAAATCTGCTATACCGGTGCGCATGGATTGCGCTATTTTGGCGGCAGACCCACTGTCGCACTCGGCCTGTACTATACCGGCGGCGTCGGTGAAATCGTGCTGATTCAGCTCGACACCGGCGAAGAATTCGAAGCGATTGTCGGCGACGTCAAATCGAACGCGCACACAAACGACAGTCATCAGTACACCGTTCACGATGGTTCGGTCGTTGAATTCATTGTCGACCGAGATGCGCTTGACAGTCGCGCGATCGTCACCGGAAACATCGGTAGCACGATATATCCCGGAAAAATCGTCAGCATTGCAAAGGTCGAATTCTGAGGCAAATTATTTCGAACGGCGGAACGTATATGGCTGACGTCAAAACATCAAAGCGCAGAGCCGGCAACCGAAGCATTGCTCGAAGAGTCATTTCCGGGCTTTTCCTTACTTTGCTTGTTGCCCTGATTGTGTTTGCGGGGTATCTGATCCATCAGAAAATTGCAGACGACCGCGCTGCGAACGTGAACATCCTATCTATTCTCGATGCACAGCTTCCGCTTTCCGCAAATCCAACGGCGGCAAACGGCATCCTCGAACCAAGGCTCGATGCGATCCTCACAGACAAGGCATCGTCTTTAGATCTTTCCGGCACAAACGAAGGATATCTATTCTTCCGATACGACGGCGCGTTTGACTGTGTGGCCATTTCGCTGTGCAGCATAGACGACGAGGGCGTCGTTCACGCGGACAATCCGTCGGTCGGCATGGCCGTTCAGACATCTCAGACCGGCGTGTTTCCCACATACAATTATCCGGTGAACTCCGGTTGGCAGGGATATGCCCTCCCGTATGGATCCGGCACATACACCGCAACCATCTATCCGTATAATGAAGACGCGGGGGCGAGCGAACCCGAAGAGACTTCCGTCTTCACATTTGCCGCGGACTTTGAGCGCGATGCGCCGTATAAATACAGAAATGCTTACTCCTATTACGATGAAAATTCCTCGGCTGTGCTGATGGCAGCATACCTTACAGACCATGCAGAAACATTAGAAGGGCGACCGTTGACCGACAAAGAAAAAACCGATGTAATCGTCCGTTTCGTCCGGAACAACATTTCGCCGAATGAAACAATTCAGGCGGATTTTGCGGATAGCGGTCAGGACACCTACCGATTTCCGGATATAGAAGCAACGTTGGAGACAGCCAGCGGATACTGCAACGAAAAGACAACGCTTGCCGCGATCATGCTCAAAAGTCTGGCGATTCCGGTTAAAATCTTCCATGGAGATATTTTGCTGGAGGATACATCCGGAGATGAAACGACGCGCGCCTACCATGCATGGCTTCACGTCTATCTTGACGACAGTTGGGTGCTATACGATCCCTCCGCATTTGATGGCGAAGTTCCAAGCATCACAGATAACGGATTTGGAAAATACCTGCAGGACACAGCGCTCGTTCGGTAGGAGACTCTTTCTCTAAACGAACATATAGGAAGAAACTCTTACGATCCGCATTGTTTGACAAAGCTTTATGTATACGGTTACGAAAACGGGATTCGCTCATCGCGTAAATTGGAACGGCATCCGTAGATGCAGAGAATCATCTGCCGGTTTCGTGTTATTCGTCCCTTTTTATGTGTCTATACTGCTTGACGCTTTTTCACACAGTCTGCCGTTTGTAATAGTTCGAAATAAAACCACAGCATTTTTTGTTTAAGACCGTGCAAGATTGGGTAGAAATATGACATCATAAAGTATCCGTTTATCGACGGCAGAAGTAGACGAGATTACATCCATGCTTTTGCGGATAACTGCGGACGGGGAGGGAAAAGAAGATGAAGGCCTTGCGCAAACAAACGGTTTTGCTGTGGCTGCAATGCAGCATATATTTCCTTCTGATATCGCTCCTTGCCTCCTATGTGATCCTGCCTGCGGGTGAGCGGATGTTTGCAGGCAGAGACACGGCAAGAAGCATCCTTTTGATCCTTCTTGCAGTAGCCGTATGCTACGTGCTCACGGCATATTTCATGAATACCGCGCCGCAGCACATTTTCAGGGGCATCCTGCGCAGCAGCACAGGGGAAATGCTGAAATCGCTTCTGAAACCCGCTGCCGCAGTTGCAATTTTCATTGCCGCGTTTGCGGCAATCTCAGGACTTTTAGAGCTTTTCATGTACTACGTCTTAGCGGCGGGGCTGCCGGAGATCAGCAGGAAAACGCCCGGGGAGATCTGCGTACTTGTGCTGCTCGTCTTATCCCTTCCGGTATACATGCAGGTAGTCTGTCTCTATGCGGGCGGAGAGCGGAAATTCAAGAGCCTTCTGACGGGCAGCTTTAAGATCCCCGGCGCGCTGTACCTAAAATATCTGCTCATAGGAATAGCATCTTTCACCTGCGCACTTCTCATCCGCATTTTGGCACAAATGCTGCCTGCGCCTTTAGGCAGCTTCCTCTTGCTGTTTTTAACGGCGGCGGTCATAGGCAGTGAACCCGCTTGGGATCATGACATCTCTTTCCTATGACGCAGCCGGAAATCTGAGCTTAGTAACGGGGGCAAACGGCGCGGCCACCTCCTATGCGTATGACCTTTTAGGAAGACCTATTGAGATGACAGACGCAGAAGGCGGCGCGGTGCAGATGGCGTATGATCCTGCGGGCAACCTCACCTCTCTTACGCTTCCGGGAGGAAGGACTACGGGTATCTCCTATGACGAGGACGGCAATGCGGTCTCTGTGACAGATCCTATGGGAAACGTAAGCGCGGCTTTGGTCGACGGAGACGGCAGAATCATAAAGCAGATCAACGCGCTCGGCTTTGAAACGTCCTACGAATATGACCGCGCCGGAAGGCTGACAAAGCGGGAAGATCAGGCAGGCTTCTTCGCCTCTTTCTCTTACGATGCGGACGGCAATGTAACGAGGTCAGCGGATCCTGTAGGCGGCATCCGCTCCTACAGTTACGACCTTGCAGGAAACCTCACCTCTATCACAGATCCTCTGTCGCGGGTGACAGGCTACAGCTACGATGCTGACGGAAACCTCTCCGTGGTCACAGATGCAGCCGGCGGGATTACGAGCTACAGCTACGACCAATTGGGAAACCTTCTCTCCGTCTCTGATCCCACAGGAAAGCTGAAGACCTTTACCTATGACATCGCAGGAAGGCTTAAGAGCGCCGTATCGCCTTCTGGGGATATGGCCCTCTACGACTACGACAAGCTGAACGCCCTCGTATCAAAGACCTACGCAGAGGATGGGAGCCAGAACGTGCGGTACCTTTACAGCGCTGCAGGGGAGCGCATCCTGATGGACGACGGCAGCGGAACGTCTCTTTACGAATACGATCTTTTGGGGCGGATCACCAAGGTCACAAATGCGGACGGAAAGAGCGTCTCCTACGCCTACAGCGAAAACGGGCAGGTGTCACGGGTCACCTATGCGGACGGGAAGAGCGTTTCCTACGGCTATGACAAAAATGACAATCTGATACGCGTTACAGACGAAAACGGGACTTCTCTCTATACCTACGATGCGCTGAACAGGCCGCTTACGCTTCTGCGCCCGGACGGAAGCAGGACAAGCTACGCCTATGATGAGAAAGGCAATCTGAGCAGGATCGAAAATATGGCCTCGGCATCTGGTAGCGAGATTCAGGTCTCCGCCTTCTCCTATGAATATGACGCCCTCTCCCGCATTACAGAAGAGAAAGCAGCTGGCCTCGCGGGCGAGATCACGACGAGGAAATTTCGCTACAACGCTTCGGGCGAGCTGAGCGCAGTGGACGAAAGTTCACCTTCCGGCAGTGTAAAGTATGAATACAGCTACGATAGCGCCGGAAACAGGACAGCGCAAAAGAGGACCGGCGCAGGCGAAAACGAAGTGATCACCTACGCGTATGACGCCGCAGGGAGGCTCCTAAGGGAAGTCAGCACGCTTAAAGGCGAGACGGTCTACGCCTACGACGCTGACGGAAACCTGATCTTAAGTAGCGGCAGCGAAGCGCAGTTTTCTTACGAGTATACGGTCGAAAACCGCCTCAAAGCCGTAAGGGAAGGCGGGCGTCTTCTCATGGCGGTCAGCTATGACGGCGACGGCAACCGCGTGCTCGGGATCAGCCTGAAGACTGCAAATGCGTGGTCTGCTCCCATAGAGAAGAAGAGTGCGGTACGGCGGACAAAATTCTCCCAGGCATTAACAGGTAATGCACCTTCCGAAATCCATGCGGGCGGCGGCAGCACGCAGGCGGGCGCGCCCACATCTTCTGATCAGAAGAAAGCAGGATCCTGGATGGACATCTTCCGCTTCGGCGCGCTGCATTACATAAACGCTCTTTTCATGCCCCTCACTGCAAAGACATTTTACGATAAATCAAATGACGCCATTGACAGGTACTTCTATCATGAGGCTTCTGCCGCTGGGCTCAGCAGCTTGGACGTAAGGATCATCACGGACATGCACCTTACGGAAAGCGAGACATCCTCTGTCCTCTCATCTCCGATCCCCGGGGAGTATTCGGGCTTTCACTTTGATGTGGACAGCTACGAGCTCACAAGATACGTCAACGACGTAAACAGAAGCAATACGCAGGTCCTCTCTGAGTACAGCGCTTCGGGCACGCTTAAGACAAAGTATACCTACGGAAATGAGC
>JAISKP010000163.1 GCA_031260885.1 Eubacteriales Family XIII. Incertae Sedis bacterium | reverse complement strand
CGCCCCTGTTTGTAGATGATCTGAACCGCAATGGATCCGTTTTTCGTTTTCTTTTTTCGGATAAAGATAGACATGCATTTATCATATACCAAAATGCCGTCTCAAAACAGTCCGGAGGTAACCACATTTTCGCATCGCTCTTGACACAGAATGACGGTTTTTCAACGTTTATCGCAAATGCCACTTTCGGATTTAGTGCATCGCGGTCAAGTCAGGTTCTATGGCAAAACGCTGCTCGCTGGTTTTCGGCGTTATGGACTGCACCGTCTTTCCCTCATGTTCCAATGCCAATTCCACGGTCTTCAGGATAATGCCCAAATCAATTTTCTGCATTTTGCTCGCGAACAGCTTGCCGATACCCTTTCCGTTGTACTGCACAGACACTTTTCCGGGTGCGAAATGAAGTTTCCACGGCTGAAAATTAGCTGCCGATGGAGCCAGACGTGCGGCACGGGCAACGGCATTATCCTCATTGCTGGTCTCCAAAACAGCCTTTCGCTTGAAGTCGTTTTCGCTACTGCGGGGCGGCACACTTGTCTTGCCGAAAGCAAGCAGAATACGATAATCAGGCTTCCGCTCCACTGGCTTGCCCTGTCCCATCCATAGGCTGCCCAGACCTTTGCTTTGCAGATATAAGTCCACACCTTGCAACACATACCCGATATTTGTCAGCGCTGCATCGGAGTCATCGGAATAAGCCAAAATGGCGTGGGGTGCAGCCACTCCTTTCAGTTTGTCAGCGCTTGCAATCTCAAACTGCGCCGTCTGTCCTGCCAGTTGCGGTGCATCCTCTAAATACTTTTCGATTTCCGATAAAGCTACCGCATCCAGCGGCTCTTTTTCATATTGCCGCACACTGCGGCGCGTGAATATGGTTTCATAAAGGGTCATTTTATCCTCCTCATAGGCTACCTTGTAAGTGATTCCGATGACAAACGTTCTATAATCTCTGCAAATTCGCTGATGCTGATCTGTGCGCGAAGCCACTCCACCAGCTCGTTTCCGGCTTCGGATTCGTATTCATAACTTTCTAGTTTTTCCAAGGCATCGTCCATCGCATCGATGTTTAATGTTTCGCAGGCAGCGCTGAGCGCACGCAGCAAATCCGCATCCGGAAACGCCATTTTCGGTTTTGGATTTTCTTCCGATACTTCCTGAAGCATGCTCGTCAGCTTTCCGATCAGCGACTCCACCAAGTCGATCAGTTCGTCGTTTTTAGCGGTGACAAACGCATAGTTGCCGGCTTTTGACTCATGTTCCAGTTCCTCCGCCAACGCGCCGATCCGCTCGGCACCGATGCTGCGGCTGCTGCTTTTGATTCCGTGCACGACAATCCCGTAATTCGGTAAATCTTCCTCTTTGCAGTCGCGCATCTGATCGAGCAGCGGCGGCGTATTCAACACATAGGATTTCAGGATATCATAATAGACGTCTTCGTCCCCGCCGACGCGTTTCACCCCCTGCTCAACGTTCAGGTCTGCGATGTCAAACGCTGTGACGGATGCCCTCCTATCGTTTCCGCTTCGTCTGTCCGTATCGCTCCGCCTTTCGCCTTTTCGCGGTGCATCCGGCTCCATCGGCGGAAGTGTTTTCTCCAGTTCCTTGTCTCGAATCCAATGATTGATTACCAGATCCATCCGCATAATATCAATGGGTTTAGAAAGGAAAGCCTGAAAACCCTTTTGCAGGAACATGTCCTCATTCCCGACGATGGCATTTGCTGTGAGCGCGATGATCGGAATATTCTTGGCATACTCGGTGCCGATTTCCTCACGAATGATGCGCGTCGCTTCAATGCCGTCCATCCCCGGCATCATATGATCCATGAAGATCGCGTTGTATTTCACCTTGGCCTCACGAATCAGTTCGATGGCAGCAATGCCGCTGGTAACACAGTCGATCTGCATGCCGTAAGGCTTCATGATACCCTGCGCGACATCCAGATTTGTCACGACGTCATCTACGACCAACACCTTGGCGTATGGAATATATACGCGTACGAGTTTTGCACTACGATCCCGCTTATTCAAAGAATATTGGAATTTCTTGAGATTTTCGGTCACCTCAGGACCGATCGGGACGCTGTTCGCCTTCTCCTGTAGGATGCGGATTGAAAAAGTGCTACCCTTTCCGTATTCGCTTTCCACGGAAATCGTTCCACCCATCAGTTCTACCATGTTTTTGCAGATGGAAAGACCGAGACCCGTCCCTTCAATTTTACGGTTGCTCTTTGTATCCACCTGGTTGTATTCGGAGAAGAGTTTCTGGAGATCATCCGGGCGAATGCCGATGCCGGTATCCTTGACGCTGGAAACCAGCCAGAGACCGTCTTCGTTCTCTTCACAACCGACGGTCCAGTTGACCCGTCCTTCTTTCGTATACTTAAAAGCGTTGCTCAGCAGGTTGTTGAAAACCTGTTTGACACGCAGTTCGTCTCCGATCAGTCTGTTCGGCATAGACGGATCAACATCCAGATGGAAGTCGATCGGTTTGGATCCGATCCGCACGATGTTCAAGGTGATGGTATCGTTAATCAAACTGGGCGTATCATATTCGACCGGAACGAGTTCGAACTTCCCGGATTCGATTTTCGATATATCCAGAATGTCGTTGATGAGGCTCAGCAACGTTACACCCGCATTATATACCTTTTCTAAATTGCTGCGGACGCTGCCGTCCACCTCATCAGAATCGAGCGTCAACTCGGAAAGACCGATGATCGCATTGAGCGGCGTACGCATTTCATGACTCATGTTGGCCAGAAAATCCGATTTTGCAGCGGCGCTGGCAACCGCCGCCTCCTGCGCGTGAACAAGCTCAAGCATCATTTCATTTCTCAGAATCGCGTTCGTGATCAGCATTCCGCCGGAGCGCAGTAAATTTATATCATCATTTGTAAATTCTCGTTCCTGATGGCAAT
Source organism: Eubacteriales Family XIII. Incertae Sedis bacterium (assembly GCA_031260885.1). Classification (GTDB taxonomy): domain Bacteria; phylum Bacillota; class Clostridia; order Peptostreptococcales; family Anaerovoracaceae; genus JAISKP01. The sequence goes on along the minus strand of JAISKP010000163.1, from coordinate 2,612 downwards.
CATGAAAAGCAATGAATCCCCAAAAGGTCTGTCTGTAAAATACCGGAACCGTAAGCACGGAGCGCACACCCTGCGCCGACAGATACGCATGTTCCGCCCCCGCAAGATTCCGGACGATACCGTTGACGATCTGTCCGCCGGAGAGCTTTGCTTCCCATACGGGAAGCGTCTCTTCGTATAGAATATCCGTCTTCGTCTGTGGTGCCGCTTGCATCGCAACATCGCTTGACCATTCGTACATCTGCGTGCAATGCAACATCCCGGCTTCTTCGTGATTTTGCCAAATACGCATCCGATCCAAGTCCACACACTGCGCAATCATGCCCATGCCATGCCGAATATCTTCGTCGGAATGTTTCGTTTCAGCACGAAGCAACAGTACGGCCGCGTCGTTGATCGTATGGAGGGATTTATCCTGCAGTTCAAGCGTCGACGCCAAATCAGCAATCGTCTTGTACGGTCGCTCAAGAAATTTGGATGCGAAGATTGCAGATACAATACTCAGCACAAGACATACAATCCCGACAATCAACAGACCGTTGCGCACCTTTTCCAAAGGACTCTCCGGAAGCGGTGCGACTACGCCAAGCGACCAACCCACTTTTGAACCTGTAATCGGCTTATAGATGCAGAGCCGCTCCGCGCCGTACATGGTGTATCTTCCGATGCCCGCCTTTCCTGTAATCATGAGTTTCGCGGTGTCGGCAATGCCCTGCACTTCGCTGTCCGTCTTTGATGCTTCGATGGAATTGTACCGCTGAGACACCAGATCACTGGGATCATTGGCAATGACCGTACCGTCTTTATCGAGAATGAAGATGTTGCCGGTCTCCCAGATCGTAAAGTTTTTGATGATATCGCTGAAGAAGAAGCCCGAAACGGTTACGGACAAAACGCGTTCGGCCATGGGTACGCAGATGTGGAACACGGGATTACCGCTCCGGTCAATCCTTGTGGTCGAAATGACCGCATCGCCGGCAAAGGCTTTGGGGATGTATTCGCTGTTCGCTACCCATTCAGGTAATTCTGCATTCCCATAGGATGCCACAATGCCGTCATGGTCAATCACCGTCATTCCGATGAAAGTATCCTGCTTATTGCTCTGTTCCCGCAAAGCAACTTGAAGGTCTGCATCCGGAACCTGTTCGATTTCTTTGGCGACAGCGGCTGCATCAGCCTTTAGCAGATCGATCTCTCTGGTAATCAACCGATCCGCAATATCCGCCACAACGTTCATATCGCTTTCGATCGTCTTTTCAAGATTCCCCTGAACAAAATACAGACCTGATCCGATACCAAACACGATGATCATAATCGCAATAAATATGATCGTAAGAAAAACTTTTGCACGAATAAACATTGTGTCTGTCCCCCTTCTCTGACATCATGACATCATGTAATCCCGAATGCTAAAACCGTTTATATATTGTTAATAAATTATCAATATCTACCGTTGCTCCTTACTGCGACAAATCCGTCGCGGCGTTGAACGTCTGTCCCGGTTACTGCGGGAGCGGACAGTTGACCGCCGACTTCGCGGCGTGATATGAATAAGCATATTCGTTGTCGTAACCTGCCACAATGCGCACCATGTTGCCGATGACCTCAATGTGATTTTGGTCAACGATCGAGGTTTCCGGTCTGCCGATGACGTAGGTTGATATCATCGTCTTGCGATCGCTGATTTTGAGCAGATCGCTGTACTTTTCTTCCGCAAAAAGTTTCAACGCCGCCAGTACGGATTCGGTGCTCAGTTTGTTTTTTAGGGGGTTTTTGTCCAGATCTTCCTCATCGAACTCCATCACCAAACTCAAAATCGAGCCGTCGGCTACCGGAACACGGCATGAAATGCCCGTCGCCTTTTTGATCTCGGGAAAGATCTTTTGAAGACTCTTGGTTGCACCGGTATCCGTCACAACAATGTTGTTCAGACCGGCATAACTGTTTGCCAATTTCTTATTGTTGCCGTCGAGCATCTTTTGCGAATTTGTGACCGCATGCGTCGTATTCAGGAAAACGGTCTTCGGCATGCAAAGAAATTCGCTCAGCGCATGGACGATCGGCGCAGCGCAGTTTGTGGTGCAACTCGCCAGCGACACGATCGGGAACCCGGTGTCCTTGTGTCCGTTTATGCGGTAGATGATCAGTGGTGTATCATCTTTTGCCGGTGCGGTCATAATGACCTTTTTCGCACCCGCATTCAGAAATCCCTGTGCCAGTTCCTTCGTCAAAAATTTACCGGTAGCATCGATGGCAACATCGACGCCGAGTTCTTTCAGCGGCAGCTTTTCCGGATCCGGCTGTCCAAAGACCGGCACAACATAACTTTGGTCATTTGCTTTGTCAAAGAAGGTCAGGAATCCAAAGCAGTCTTTGTACTGTTCGGCCAAAGGTGTATTTCCGTTGATGTACCCAACCCTGAACGGAAACGCGCGGTGCGTTGAATCATGATCCAGTTTTTCCGCCATCTCACTCAGGTCTTTCGGTCCGCTGGCACTGACACCGACCAATTTATCGAGCGCTTCCTGATTTGCCAAAGCGCGCAGAATGCAGGAAAAAATTCTGCCGCCGAAGCCGGCGATAAATAGTTTGTTGCTACCGGATGCCATCGT
>JAISKP010000151.1 GCA_031260885.1 Eubacteriales Family XIII. Incertae Sedis bacterium | reverse complement strand
GTTTGCTCGACGGCAAACCCGGTGCGAACATGGGCGGCATTTATGAAAATTTCGTTGCGCAAGAGCTAAAGGCGCATGGCTTTGATTTGCGGTATTTTTCCAAGCACAAAATCGGGGAACTTGATTTTGTCATTGAAGACGAAGACGGACGCATGCTTGCGATGGAAGTCAAATCCGGCGGCAATTATATGACACACGCCGCTTTATCGAATGCGATGAAGGTTTCCGGTTATGAAATCGACGAAGCCTATGTTCTTGCAGAAACGAATGTCGTGCAAGGGGGAGACGTCCTTTACTTGCCGATATATATGGTATCAATCTTCGCTTTTGGCGAATCTGGTTGACACTCATTCGGATGGAGAGCAAGTGAGCGCTCCCCATCCGTTTTCGTAAGTCCATGCCGCCTCGGTCTTACTCCTTCATCACATATCTGATTTTTTTCAGCAACTGCTTTTTGCGGTTCTGTACCGTCATCATCGGCATCCCGATTTCTTTTGCATATCCGCGCACCGATTTCCCGTCAATGAATACCGCCTTGATCAGACAAAGCTCATCTTTGGATAGCTGCCGTATCGCTTTCGCCAATGCTGCCTTCGCTTGTTCCGTCATAACGATTTGCGCAAAGTCAACATCAAAGGCAAGCGCAGAAGAATCCTCAAAGCTGCTGCCGCCCGGACCGCGAAGTTCGCTGAATCGTGATTCGAATTGCTGAAAACGCCGGTTGGTATAATCGATATGCCATCCGCTCCGCTGGAACGCATGGAACACTTCTTCTGTGACTTCAACATATTCATATGCGCCTGTCAGCGTATTGAAAACGCAGACTTCAAATATAACATCTTTCATTTTGTCCTCCGTTCTGAAATTCAAAAAAACCGAATTGAAAAACGAACGGAGGGCTACGGCCTCTTGCTGTAGTAACGCTATAGTTCTTGCTGATACGAATTGTTAGTGCGTGTATGAATACGCAGATGAACCCTGTTTTTGTGAAATATATCTGTTTATTACGTTGAAATCTGCCCATGCAGACCCACTGCTGCAATACCGAAATCCGGCAGCAAGCAGCCCTTTTCGAACACAATCACAACAAAACCCTCCCGCGTCGGCTCGGAAGGGTCTTTTCAGTTTATTTAGACATTGCAATTCCCTTGCCGAGCCATCTCTTTTTTTTGTTGGCGCGGCAATTCAATTTCAATTATGTGCTTTGATATAACGTGTTAATACGAATTATTAGCGCGTTCTACATGCGCAACACGCACTATACACTGTGGTAAAGGAGTTCTATTAGTGCATATTTCTAAGAGTGTCTTAGGATCGGTCGTAAAAAGCGCCCGTAAACGTCATCATTTGACTCAGGAAGCGCTGGCCGAGCGGGTCAATGTAGGTACACGGTACCTGATGGCCATAGAGAACGAGGGCAAAACCCCCGGTTTTGATGTTTTGTATCATCTGATCCGGGAACTTAATATCGCGCCCGATGACATTTTCTATCCTGATCGCCGCAAACCCGATGATGATCTCGATTACCTTGTTCGCTTGCTTTCGCAATGCAGCGAAAAAGAGGTAAAAGCGATCACGGCGCTTGCGGAATCCTTAGTCACTCCTGCGTATGAAGATTAACACCTCCTTTCTCCCCCAACCGTATTACATTAGAATATTTAACATTATTTCTAATGTTGTAACCTTATCGTAACACGCCTTTTAGCCCCTGCATATTAACTATTTCCGTTGACCGGTCAACGGAAATTCCGATGACCTAATACTGGAAAAATGCTTGACAATTTGTAAACTTTCTGCCTGTCGGTCTTCGGCTCCCGTTTGGAAATGCAGTTTCCGTATTGACATACCGCCGCATTAGTGTATACTTTGAAGTGTACACTATGAAAGGAGTATGCTATGCAAGTCACAGTGAAAGAATTAAGAACGCAGCCCGGACGCATCATATCAATGGTTCGCTCGGGGAATGATATTACGATCACGCTGCGGGGGAAGCCCACGGCGAAAATCGTGCCTTTGGATTATTTGCCTGCCGATGAAACGACCGATGATGAATTGATTGCTTTCGGTATGTGGAGAGACCGAGAAGATCTGCAGGATCCCTCTGCGTATGTTGCCGAACTCAGGAAAGGCCGCACATTATGATCATTGACACCGATGTACTTATCTGGTATTTCCGTGGCAGCGAAAAGGCCAGGACAATTATTGAGGCTGCTTTACCATTTAGCATCTCTGCGATCACCATCATGGAACTTCTGCAGGGTGCAAAGAATAAGGCAGAACAAAACGCGATCAATAAACAGCTGCGCGTTTGGAATGCGGATGTGATCCACCTTAACGAGTCGGCTTCGATCCGAGCAGTGCAGTTTGTGAGCGATTTTGCGCTCAGCCATTCAATGGTGGCGATGGATGCGCTGATCGCAGCGGCGGCGGTTGAACACAACAGCGAGTTTCTCACAGCAAATACGAAACACTTCGAGCATATCCCCGGATTGAAAATGCAAAAATTTCAACCGGAGTAACGGTGTTTCCGGTATTAAATTCCGGGTAGTTTCTGCACTCGTGAAGTAGTCATCTCACCGCAAACAAGCCCGAATAATCTGATTTCGAAAGTCGGAGATACCAGATACAAACCGCATTCGTTTCCTGTTCATATGTGTAAAAAGCCACGAACCAATGTACATGGAATACTCGGACTTTTGCTCCATGCGGACCACATTTGAACCCTTCGTGTTCAGCATAAAGTTCAGGGAATTCTGAAAGCAGTTTCTCCTGCCGGAGAAGTTCGCTGTCAAAAAGGTCTTTGTGCTTTTCTGCGAGTTCGGGAGAGTCTTTACCGAAAAAATAATCATCTATGACGCGAAGGGCTTTCTCCGCATCTTCCAACGCGGTTTCGCTATAAAAAACTTCAGCCACGAACCCGCAAATCTTTCAAACGCTTGTGGAACTCTTCCGAAGAAATCAGACGTGTTCTGCCCTCATCCACATCTTTCATACGATTCGAAATAATCTCTGCATCATCCTCGGCTTGTTTCTTTGCACTTGCATAGAATCTTTTGGCAAGAACGCTGTCTTTTTCAATTTTCGTTGCACTCGGCATGATTGTCGCCTCGCTTTTCTTAGTCACGATTTTCTTTATGGACGTGTGAATTTTCCATTGATTTGATTGTATCACAAAAACGATATTTTGTTCTGGATGTTATCCGGCATTCGGCTGATACGCAAAAGACCTTTTTTGCGTCTGCTATTTTAAGAATGCGTTCCTTCTCGGTCATAATCACCCTCTGTACAAATATGCTAACAAGTTTCAACTGTGTTAGCATATTTGTTCAAGCAGTGCAAACTGTTTATATCGTGTATTCGAGTTTGCTGTGATCGCTGATCGTCCGGAGGAGCAGCGCCCGGAAATCCGCGCAGACCGGCGTTTCTACGGTGTCCTTTCTCCTTACGATGCCGATGCGGATCACCTTGTCCACATCCAGCGGTACCGCCACGGTCGTATCTGATTTGCAGGCTGTCATGTACAGCCCCGAGGAGATCAGGTAAGCATCCGTGTGGTCAAGCAGATCGGCAAGTGCGCCCCTGTCGCTGATGATGAGGCTTTCCTTTCGCTGCAGCGCAGAGAGGATTTCCTCGGAAAAGTACAGCGGATCCAGATGCTCTTGTCCGAATATGATGCATGGATACGCCTCCAGATCCTTCAGGCTGACGCTTGGCATTTTGCGCAAAGGATTTTCATCTCCGACCAAAACGTATGGGTGCGTCTCAAACAATTCATGGAATACCAAATCATCTTCTTTCAGAAACTGATCAATATAGATCGCATTATCATCCGAGGTATACAGGAGGCCTATTTCGCTGACCAGATGTTTCACATCACTTAGGACTTCTCTTGTCTTGGTTTCCATCAAGCGGAATTTGTAATTCTCGCCGCGATATTTTCTGGCGAGTCTGGCAAAGGCAGCAGACGCAAACGAGTAATGCTGCGCCGAAACACTGAACCGCCGCTGTGTTTCCGTTCGTCCGGAGAATTTGTTTTCAAGCAATTCGGTTTGCTTGAGGAGCTGCTCCGCTTCTCTGCAAAATTCAGCGCCTTCCTCCGTGATCATCACGCCGCTATGTGATCTGTCGAATACAGAAAACCCAAGCGCCTGTTCAAGTTCTTTTATCGTAGCAGACAAGCCGGACGGGGATATGAACAACGCCTTCGCTGCTTGCCCGATTGATCCGGCTTCCGATACTGCAATCGCATATTCTATTTGCTGCAGCGTGATCTTCGGCATATTTCCCTGCCTTACTCTATCACCACCGACATATCCGCTGGCCTGCCGAAATATATCCATGTCGTAGAGATGGCGTCAATGCCCGTGGCCGCATAAGCCCCTGCGTTTTCACCGTTGACGCCGCCTGCCGCAATGAGTTTTGCCGTACTGCCCGTATCGCGGATCTTCGCGACAATGCCTGAAAGCACATCCGGCGCGACCTTATCGAATTGCAGGGCGTCCGCACCCGCGCGGATCATCGCCAGCGCATCTTCTTCTGTCTCAACTTCTACGCAGATCTCTTTGTCGCAGACCCGCTGCTTCATCTTTGGCAGCAACTTAGCGACCGCATCCCAGCCTCCGGCTTTCCGGATATGGTGATCGAAAAGCAAAATGGTTTCGCCAAGACCGAGCCTGTGCGGAAGTGCGCCGCCTGCTATCGCTGCGGTGATCGACACGGCTTTAGTGCCGGGAAATACCTTGCGTGTCGTGAGTACCGCGATTTCCGGATTCACCGCCCGCGCCGCCGCTACGAGTTTCGCTGTGCGCGTCGAAATGCCGCATGCGTATTCAAACAAATTCAGCGTGGCTTTCCACGCTTTATGAATATTGTCCGTGCGCCCTGTCGCTTTGAGAAACACGTCACCCACAGTCGGCTTCGTGCCATCCTTAGTAGACTGCACAATGTCAAGATCGAAGCGGCGCAGGATCTGCTCTGCCTCGTAGGTACAAGCCAGTGTGATCGGGTCGCGGCTGAAAAAGCCGATGCTCCCCTGCTCATCGCCAATACCAAGCAAATGCGTAGTCAAATCAAAATACGGCACATCCTCCGCGATCCATTCGTCGATCAAACTTGTCTTTATCATGATGTCCTCACTTTCGATCCTATGATTCGCCGTGCATGGCGCTCTCAGCGTCATTCGGCCAAAACTTATATACCCACTTACTTGAGCCTTTGTACTTGACCGCCACAAGGCTGCCGGACTCGGACAGAAAATAACTGCTGCGCATCTCAGTCAATACCTTCTCTATCTTCTCAGGGTCTCTCACAACATCTTTCTCCCCGAAATCTTTCAAAATCCGAAAATCATCCGCGCTGCCCGATATATAGCTCATGAAATATGGTGACTGCGGAAAGCTCGGTTTGTTGATCCCGATGTACGGATCATAGGTCTGCACGATCAGCGTTTCCACCTCGTCCGGATCGGCCGAACTTGCCAAATCGTCATCAAACCACAAACCTCTTACGCGCAGATACATAAGCGTGTTTTCAAATCCCTCGTCAATGTAGACAAAGGAATTGTTGAGATGATAAGAGAATGAATTCACATCGCTTTTGCCGTCGAAGGTGAACATGAGAATGCCGAGCGGCTCACTCCTTGGAAAATATCTATCTTCGGTCTTCTGCGCAATCACATCATAAAGGATCGCAGAGAGCAGTCTCGCTCTTTCCTCCGCATCGATGGTCACGAGGAACATACTGCGGTAAGTAGGATCGGCAAGAAAAATCTCGCCGCCGGTGAACGCTTCCCTTGCCCATAGCAAACCGGACGGAGCGCCTCCTTCTGTACCCGCAAGCGCGGCGTTCATGCCGAGACGCACCGGCTTCGTATCTTCAAGAGCAAGCAGCGTTCGCAGCTGCGCGAGGGACGCCCTGTCATAATACCAGGTCTTTGTCTTGCCGCTGTCCAGTGTATAGGTAAAGCGCACATCATACGGCATGACGGTATTCACCGCAAAATCACCGGGCTCACCTGTGCGAAGCGGTTTTCTGCCGCCGTCTGCGATCTGGCTGTGGATCTCCCGCGCAAGCGCGATGTCTGCATCGTTCGTAAAGGTATATGCAGCGGAGAAATAGTAATCGTGCGATGTGCTGCTCCCGAGCGCGGGAACGCCGATATATGACGGAGACCCCACATAGGACACGGACACCGCCCTGATATCTTCTGCTGACGGCAAAGAAATATATGACCCGTATCCGTATGCCGCGCCAGCCGTACAAATGAGGATCAGCACCGCGCGTACAATGACAGACGGTACATGCGGACGCGAAGCGAGCAACAGCCGGTCGCCGCCGAATACGCAGAGCGCGAAAATGACGACAAGCAGAATGATCCCAAAGACAAGACTGATCCCTGCCGACAAATCAAAGGCAAGTGCGCAGACAAGGAGCAGCGGCACAAAGGCGCATATGCGCGTTGCTTTCGCGTTTTTCGATGCAAACCCCGCCTGCTCTGCGCGTCTTCTCCGCATGAACAGCAGGCCGAGCAAGGCAAGTACGATCACAACGGCCACCCATATCAAAAGGACAGCCGGCATGATCTTATCCGGTACAGCGGTTTCAAGCGGTCTGTAAAACATCCGGTGCGTTTTCAGATCCCCAAAGAAAAAGAGCGCAGGATTCGCCGCTGAAAGCGTATCTATCACAGACGGAGCGGGCGGCTTATCGCCGAGGTACGGCATCACACCAAAGGGATTGCCCCAAAGAAGATGTTTCATAAAGGTGTTTGCCGCATAGGAAACCACATACGGCACGGCAAGCAGCGCCGCCGAAAAAAAGACAGCCTCTGCCATCGTTCCCGCAAGCAGACAGCCGATCGCGGAGACAGCAAACGCCGCCATCGC
>JAISKP010000122.1 GCA_031260885.1 Eubacteriales Family XIII. Incertae Sedis bacterium | reverse complement strand
GAAATCGTCATACCGTCTTTCAGCCCTGAAAGCGCCACTGCCTTTTCAAGGCTTTCGACAATCTTGTTTTTATGAGCCTCCTTTTCCGCCAAGGTGCTTGTGTTCTTATGCACAAAGGCTTCGTCATAAGGACCGTGCAAAGAACGAATCTCTCCGATCCCCGGAATCCTATCGTAATCGATCTTATTCATCCAAATTCACCTCCCGACCAAAGCCCATCGCCTTTGCGAAATTGAGTGTCCGCTGTGCCCTTAAGACAACGGGGCGGTCAACCAGTTTTCCGTTCAGGGAAATGAGTCCGCTCCCGTGCTGCAGGGCGTCCTCATAAGCGTTGATAACCGCCTCCGCATGCCGAATCTCATCCTGCGACGGCGCAAAAATTTCATGGATCGTCCGAATCTGTCTGGGGTTGATACAGCTCTTCCCGTCAAAACCGAGTTGGCGGATGAGTTTTGTCTCGTTGCGAAGCCCTTCTTCATCGTTGACATCGGCAAAGATACTATCGATCGCGTCAATCCCCGCACTGCGGGCAGCATGCAGGATCATGCACCTTCCGAAATACAGTTCACTGCCTTCCCTGGTATGGCTGGTTTTTAAATCGGCGGTATAGTCTTCGGCCGCGAGCGCGATCGCCGACAGACGCGGATGCGAAACTGCAATCGCAGGTGCGTTCAACACACCCCGTGCGCTTTCTATGGCCGCGATGATTTTTGTGCTCCCGATTTCAATACCATGTGCCTTTTCAATCAGCGCGATCTGCTCGGCACATGCCAGAACATCATCGGCTGTCTCGGTTTTGGGAAGCCTGATCGTGGCCTTTCCGGTGCTGACGACAGCTTCGAGATCAAGAAGTGCAAATTTCGTATCAAGACCGTTGATCCGGACGATAATCTCCGTCTGCCCAAAGGAGAGCGAAGTCAGCGCTTCCCGGATCAAAAAACGGGCGGCGTCTTTTTCCGCGAGTGAAATTGCGTCTTCCAAGTCAAACATGATGCTGTCTGCACCGTATATTCCGGCGTCTTTGACCATACCCGGGTTGTTGCCCGGGACAAACAGCATTGTACGTCTTAATCTTCTTGACATAAAGATCCCTCCTGCCCGGCAGCCCTGAAAACCGCCGTCTTCAATCTCGCGCGCAGCGTACAATCAAGTGCACCCCGATCGACAGCGGTCACCTTTGTATCGGTTACACCAAGCTCTGTGAGCGTTTCTACGATAACCTTTTTGATCGCACATCCAAACTGCTTTTCCACCGTACTGTTCAGATCAATCTCGATGCCGCCGCCCGTACCGGGCTCCAGCGTAATCATCACGTCACTGGATTCAAGTGTTCCGGCCACCACCGGTGTTTCGATTTTCATTCTGAATACTCCTCATCTGCTATGCTCATAAACGATACCCTTCTCAACAAAACGCAGTTCCCGTCATAATCTTTCGGGCGGTGCGAACCCCTTCTGTCGCATAAATTTCAATCTTTCCGTCTTCATTTTTCGAAAAATCCACGCGCGCCTCCATAATCCCCGCCGGATGACCGATGCGTAGACTGCCGGGATCGGTTCTTACCCCGACGACACTTTCAACAACGCTTCCGGATACGATCGCAGCAGCGGCAGTGCACATTGCACCGGTCATGGCATATGTTGGGTGCGGGCGCTGCATGGAGAGCATCCGGCTGACGATATCCATACGCTCCTTCGGCATAAATTCGCCATCTGCAGCCGTATAATCACACGGCGGTGCCACAATGGTGAGTTTCGGCACTCCGGGTGTTTTCCATGCGGAATCCTGTGCCGCGTCCACAAGCCCGAGTGATTTTGCCACATTGCCGCGAAGCTGTTCGAGCAAGCGAAGCATTTCTTGATTTTCGTTTAACCGACCGAACAGATCCGCGATGTCGAGCCCGAGATCCGCCGCCCGGACGAAGAGGAGCGGATTTGAAACATCGACGACAGAAACTGTAATTTCGCCAAGTCCATCGGTCGAAAACACATCTGTGACATTGTCTGTCGGAAGCAACCTGCCGAATATGCTTCCGACAGGATCGATGAAACGCAGTCTGATCGGCGCGCCCGTTCCCGGGACGCCCGGAATCCCGACATTACCATCATAACGCAGGATTCCATCCGGTGTTTCAAGGATCTCCTCGATCACCTTGTTCGTGTTTCGATTGAGAATGCGCACCTTGGTTGTCGGAGACGACGCTCGGACAAAGCCGTTTTCGACCGCAAACGGTCCGACGGCAGCAGAGATGTTTCCACAGTTTCCGGCATAGGACACCATGGGTTTATCAACAGATACCTGTGCGAACAGATACTCGATATCGATGTCGCCGTCTGTAGACGCTGACAGGATCGCAATCTTACTGGTCACCGCCGCCGCGCCGCCGAGACCATCGATCTGCTTGACGTCAGGACTACCCATAAGACGCAGCAAAAAGGCATCCCGCGCTGCGCCCGCAGGCGGAATATCCCTTTCAAGCAGATAAATCCCTTTACTTGTACCGCCTCGCATGATGGTGCATGGTACGCTTACCGGTTTCATTTTCGCCTCTATGACATATGCACGAGCACTTCTTTCCCTTTTATACTAATCCACATGCCCGCGCTGCGCAAATTCAAATATAAAATAATGAATATACCTTTAGAATATAAGACAGAACAATCTCCTTCCCATTCCAAAGACTTGGTTATAACCTTTATATTCTTTTGTCATTGGACGATCCTGCGGGAATCGGGATATAATTTTGACAATAAAGAAGCCTTTACAAGCGCAAACCCGGTCAGAGGGAGATGAAATAAAATGAGCGATAAGTATTATGAATTGTTTGTTTTCAAAGGAACTCACCGTGAAGTAGGGAGACAGAACGGCGAAGCAAGACGGGCACAGATCAGACAGCATCTCGATCTTACCTACGATCTCGCGCAGCGGGTTTCAAACATCAGCAAAGAGAAGGCACTGGAAACAGCGGTTCTGTTTAAGCCCTATATCAATCAATATGCTCCCGGATTTCTCGAAGAGATCGAAGGACTCGGCGAAGGTGCCGGAATATCGGAAGAAGAAGCGCTCCTGCTTCAGGTTAGACAGGAAGTGGTTCATTTGGCGCAATTCGGAAGTGGATTTGAATGTACCTCCTATGCCGTCGGCGCACCCTATACAAAGGACGGGAAAGTATATTCCGGACAAAACGCCGATTTGGCGGGAGATTTTGAATCAATCTCGGCGGTAATACGCTACGAAGTGGAAGGAAAGCCGCGAATCATGATGGTCGCTCCTGCCGGGCAGATCAGTTACATCGGCATGAATGATCGAGGCGTGGGGGCGAACTGCAACTTCCTGTCCTGCGACGGATGGAAACGGGGATACCCGCGTTACCTGATTTCCAGACTTCTTTTAGAACAGCCGGACTTTGATGCTGCATGCAATACGATGGTAAAGCTATCGGAAAGGGCTTCCTCCAGAAACGTCCTCTTGTCGGATCGCTCCGGCAATATCGCCGATTTTGAGACGACTGCAGATGACTACAGCAAGATCTACGCGGAGGGGTTGTTCGTTCATTCCAACCATTTTGTCGATCCTGAAATGCAGCGCTATGAGCGCGCGACGCAGGAGGATCTTATTGATTCATGTTGGAGGCGAGATAGGCTGAACACGTTGCTCGAAAATAACAAGGGTGAAATCACACCGGATTTGCTGAAAAAATTTCTGGGCGATGATCTTCGGGATCCGGAAACCGGCAAGTTCTCTATCTGTACACACGCATGCGGAGAGGCACCTGCATACCACACCTTTGCATCCACGATCAATCATTTGGCGGACGGCGTCATGGAAGTTTCGAAGGGAAATCCGTGCAGCAATCCTTTCAAAGAGTACAGTTTATAACCTACATGCCTTGAATCCATTGATTGTAGGCGGATTCTTCGGTATCGGCTTTGCGCGCCTGCACGAATTCATCGTGTGTAAATCGATGATATTCGGGACAGCTTTCCAGAACCTCTTTGACCGTATCGATAAATGCCCGCATCGGATGCGACAGATAATCACCTTTTCGGAACGCGGCGATGCTTTTGCGCTTATACGGCTGCTCTTCGATCCGACAAAGCGCCGGAAGATACTTTGGAAAGAAGCTTGTCACACACAGCTCCGAAGCAAATGTAAGTCCAAGACCTCTGACTGCCAGCTTGTAAGCAACATCAATGTCCTGCGTTTCCATCACGTTGTTCGTCTTGATCATATATTTTTCAAAAATCGTTTCCACAATCCTCGGAATGCCGCGTTCATGGGATAACAGAATGAAATCCTGTCCGTTCAATTTTTCCGGATCGTTGTAAATCGGATTGTCCAGGCTGTTTTGCGACAGATCCATCCCCTGAACCAACGGATGCATGGTGGGAACGATCAGCAGAATTTCTTCTTCTTCAAGCGCTTCATAGTCGATCAGATCTGAATATACCGGCATGCCCATCAGCAGGATATCGATCAGATTTTTCTCGAGTTTGTCCTCCAGATACATGTAACTGCCTTCAAGGATTTTCAGTTCGATGCCCGGATAGCGTTTCTTATAGATCGGAAGAATATTCGGAAGCCAGTATTCGCCGCGGCTTGACGTAATGCCGACCGTGAGGCGTCCTTTTTTCATGTTTGAGATTTCTTCCAATTCCTTCCCGAGGTGATTGTCGATGTTTAGGATTTTCTTTGCTTCCTCAACAAACCGCTCACCGGCATAGGTGAGCGTGATTGGAATGATGCTGCGGTTGAACAGCTTTACACCGATCTCCTCTTCCAGCTTGTTGATATACTTTGTCAATGCGGGCTGCGACATGTACAGTTCTTTTGCGGCTTTGGAAATGCTTTGCATCTCCGCGACTGTCACAACGTATTGGTATTTTGAATAATTCATCTATTACCTCATAAATTACGAACTTTTTGAGTGGTAATAATTGTTTATTGTTAGTATAACAAGGTTTTATGAGAAGTCAAACAACAGAAAGAACCCGCAGCAGCAAAATCTGCTACCGCGAGTCCTTTCGGATTCTGTACCGGAGTCTGTTCGTCCGTTACAGCATATGATTCACAATTTCCGCAACGATGATTGGATGTCGACTGATTTCCGTTTCAACACACGGGACTTAGTCTTCAACCCATGTATTCCAGTAATAGGGACTGCTTCCGACCCAATCGCCGTGCACTCTGTTATTCAGCGCGTAAGCATATCTGATCTCTCCGAAATAGACAACCGGAACTTCTTCATAAGCCAATTTGGTAAGCTCTTCCCAAACTGCATACTGTTCGTCCGTTCCAAGCACTCCGCCCAGTTCCGTCAGGAGTCTGGTCTTTTCGGGAGATACCCACTTGCCGGGCCATGCATCACCCATCCAGGCGATGAGCAGCGGCGTCAATTTCAGCGTGAATCCACCGGAGAAGATATCCCAGCCCGTATCTTTGCTTCTGATCTCGCCGAGCGTTGCCCAGTCGACCACCTGAAGGTCTACGTTGAGACCGGCATCCTTCATTTCACTTACGAGTACCATGGCGTTTTTGTACATATAATCGTAGGTCTGCGTTGTGTAGAATACGATCGCTTCGCCATTGTAGCTGGATTCCGCAATCAACTGCTTTGCCTTTTCTATATCAGCCTGATTGTAATATTCCGCACCGAGGTCTCCGGTATTCCAAGCTGTAAAGGCCGGCATAAATCCCGGGTGAATACTGTAAAATTCAGGATTAAACGCAGCGCCCAAGATATCCTCGCCATTTGTAAGTGCCTGCATCGCTTGTCTCAGCTTAAGATCCGCCATCGGACCTGTCGTCTTATTGAATATAACGCAGGGAAACTCGCCCGAATCGATCGGAACAACATGCAGATTCGGTTGAGACGAAACCTGATCAATCAGATCGGAGGAAACGCTGCCGACGTCATAATCGCCTGCCTGCAAGCCTGCGATCGCCGTAGTTGCTTCTTTTACGGGAACAAAATCGATGGTATCGAGGTATGCGAGCTTCGTGCCGCCCATGCCGTCGGATCCGCCCTCAATCGCAGTGTAATCTTCAAATTTCGTCAATCTCAGGTAATTGTCCGGAATGTACTCCTCAAATTTGTAAGGACCTGTGCCGATGTAGCCGATGGCTTCGGTGATCTCATCATCGCCTGCCGCATCGATGGTCGATTTGGGAACCACATAGAAACCGTCTTCCCAATACGCCATAATGTTCAAAAGATTTCTGGCGGGAACTGTGGTCTTGATCGTAACGGTCAGCGGATCCGTTGCTTGAAAGACGGCATTTTCGCCCAGATTCTTCTGCGCAATCTCCGACCGGCCGTACCACCTGTTCAGACTGGCGACCACGTCAGCCGAGGTCATTACGGTGCCGTCATGGAAATTGACACCCTCTCTTAAATGAAATACAAATTCTGTAAAATCATCATTAATATCCCAGTCCTTTGCAAGCATGCCCGTGACTTCAAAATTCGCATCCATGGTCGCAAGACCTTCCCAGATATACCGGACGATCATGAACGTGGCGACGGCACCTTCCATCGTCGGATCAAGCGTCGGGGGATCGCCTTCTTCTCTTACAATCAGATGCCCGCCGTAAACAGGTTCACCCGATGCCGCAGCGCCGGGATCCGTGGTTGCACTTCCGCTTCCATTGCTCGTGCCGCTGCCGCATGCGGTAAATGTTGTTAACAACAAAACAACCGCAGTCGCAAGGCATACGATTCGCCAAGATTTGCTTTTCATACCTATCCTCCTCAAAAATCGCAGAAATATCAGATAATTCTATCTTTTATTGAGTATATCTTTTACGCTCCCCTTCCACAAATAATTTGTGGCTATATAAGATATAACTTAAAAAAGAGCTACTTAAATTATAGTGTTTTTTCTGAAGTTTGGGATCATTTTTCGCATGATCCGAAAATCTTCGCTCTTGTAATCCCGAACCAGTTCCCACTCCTGATCGATCATCATCGTAAAGCGGGATTCCTCCGTGAACGGCTTCCATTCAGGAATGCCTTCGTGATTCGGATTTCCTGTCTTCGCAAAACAGTATACCGCATATTGGTGCTGCCGTGCCAGGTTCGGCGGTTGTTCTTCCTTGGGACCGACGCCGGATTCGAAACCGCTGTCGTTAAAAAGAAATGCGATGTCGACCGTGTGCAGCGCCCGCCCAAAGGGCGACATCCAGGCTTCATCTCCGTATCGTTTCATCAGCGCTTCGGTATCGGGTGCCCAACGCCAACATCCGAGCCAGGTATTTTTGTTCCATCTCGATTGCAGCTCGAGCATATATTCCGAACCGGTTCTGAACAGCAATTCATTCCTGAGGTCTGCAACGCGTTCCGCCTTATTTTCACCCTGTGCAAGAAATTCTTCCACGACCTCGGGATATTCGTCTGCCGAAATTGCGGATGCGCAACCCTTTGAATTGTTGCACATCACAAGAATGCGCTTCCACATGTACTCAACGCTGTCAGTCCGTGCCGCCGGGATGTTGTCAATATCCAAAATGTCGCTGTCTTTTTCACCGTCCGTATAGGTGATCATCAGCGGGATGTCCCGGGCACCGCCCTTTTCGAGCTCCGAAAAACCATCGAACGGAACGAGCGCTCCGTCGGTAACCCGATGATAACCGTATTGCCCCACAACGGCATAGATTTCGTTAAACTGCCGAACCATTTTCAGTTTGTCGTAATCCAAAAGTTCTTGCAGCGTCTTCACACCCAATTTTTCAAAAACGATCTTTGAAATTTCTTTGCTGCGCGCTACCGTTTGCTGTCGATGCGTCAGCGGTCCGCTGATCACATATGCCTTATGAAAGTACTTTCTGGATTCTGCAATCGTGAGATGTGTGGAGATCGTACCCGCCCCGTAAGAGTGCCCCATGAAGGTAACGTTGCCGGCATCTCCGCCAAAGGCTTCCACATTTTCATGAATCCACTTCAACGCCTGAATCTGATCCAGCGTTGCAATGGAGATGCTGTGTCTGTATTCATCCGTATATCCGTCCAGCGGTTCAAGATTCAGCATTCCGAACAGGTTGAGGCGGTAGTTAAATGTAATAAAAACAGCATCCTCTCCTTCGGGCAGATCCCGGACGAAGGTGGCACCGTGATAAAGCGGCTCCGCAGAACTGCCGTTTACGCCGCCTGCACCGTGAACATAGACCAAGACGGGTTTGTTTCTGGAGTTCGTATCTTTTGTCCATATGTTCAATGAAAGACAGTCTTCGGACATCTCACCAAATGACGACATTTCTTTCGGATCATAATCCTGAAAACAGGGAAGTCCGAAGGCGTCCGCATATTGGACATCCGCCGCAGTAGTCGCAGGTGCGGTAGCGGGCTTCCAGCTCTCAGCCGGTGCCGCATAACGCATCCCTAAAAATTCTGAAACGCCGTCACAGTCGTGACCGATATAGGTACCGTTGTGTGCACGGACTACATACTTATTTTCGATGTGAAACACCTCCTATAAATTGCGCAGCCTCGGATCGAGCATATCCCGAACACCATCGCCCAACACGTTCACGGAAATGACAGTCCAGAGAATCGCAAATCCGGGAATTACGGTCAGCCACCAAGCAGTCGAGATATAGGTTCTTCCGTCGCTGATGATGTTTCCCCAACTTGGAAGCTCGGGCGGAAGACCCACGCCAAGGAATGTGAGGCTTGCTTCAGCTAATGTGGTTGTTGCAAGGATCAGTGTCAAAATGACCGTGATCGGAGAAATACAGAGCAGGAAGATGTGGAAAAACAAAATCCTGCCGGTCTTCGCACCGGACGCCTTTGCAGCAGCGACATGATCCTGCTCTTTCACGGTGAGGACGATGCCGCGGACCATTCTCGTCACGCTGGGAATGGACGCAAGCGCCAAAGCGATGATTACGTTGATTGCACCTGCGCCCAAAGCAGCGACGATGATCAAGGCCAGCAATATGTTTGGAAACGCCATAAGCGCATCCATGACACGCATGATCACAGCTTCCAATCTGCGGAAATATCCCGCAATGAGTCCGAGGAAAATGCCCACCACCCCGCAGAGTACCGTCACCGAAACGCTGATCGCCAGAGAAGTTCTTGCACCGTAAATCGTCCGAGCGAAGACATCTCGTCCGAAGACGTCCGTACCGAAAAGGTGCGCGGAAGACGGTGGCAGCATTCTGTTCGGCACATCATAGAACGAAGGATCCTGATGTGCGATCAGCGGTGCGAAGATCGCACAGATCAAGATCACGGAGAACATGCCTACGCCTACCACGATCTGTCTGTATTTTCTTCCGGTCAACATTTTCCAAATACGCTGACCACGTGACATTTTTTTCATCTCCCATTCCCCCTTTCTATTTATATTCAATTCGGGGATCAACGACCTTATAGAGCAGGTCTACGAATAAATTGACGACGACATATACCATGGCGACCAGAAGAATGTGTGCCTGCACAAGACCGTAATCCCTTTTGTTAATTGCTGAAATAACGAGCTTTCCCGCACCGGGGACATTGAATACGGTCTCGGTGACCACCGCGCCTCCTGCCAGACGCGCGATGCACATGCCGATCTGCGTCAAGGTCGGAATCAAAGCATTTTTCAGTGTATGAATCAGAATGACACTCTTTTCAGTCAGACCTTTCGCCCGAGCAGTGCGGATATAGTCGCTGCTTAATACGTCCAGCATACTGGAACGAATCACTCTCGCCTGCTCGCCCGCATATTGGAATCCCAATGAAAAAGCGGGGAGAAAGAGATACCACATCGCATTGAACAGACCGCCGTCGGCGATCGGCACATACCCCGTGGCGGGAAACCACCCCAAAGACAAAGAAAACAGGATGATCAAATTTAGACCCAACCAAAAACTCGGCGTTGAAATGCCCAGCATCGCAAAGATCATAAGTCCTCTATCGATGAAGGTATTCCGCTTCAGTGCCGCGATGATCCCCGCAGGCAACCCGATCGCCAATGAAATGACCAAGCTCATCACCATGAGCAGTAAAGTGGGCTCAAGCCGCTGGGCAATTACAGCCAATGCCGGCTGTCTGTAATACAACGAGTCGCCCAGATCACCTCTGAACATATTTGAATACCAGTTGACCAACTGCTGGAAAATTGGTCTGTCCAAACCCAACTTCTCTCTTAGTGCTGCGATTTGAGTCTCCGTAGCTTCCGGCCCGAGCATCACGGCGGCAGGGTCACCCGGAATCAGTCTCAATATGATAAATACGACAAATCCGACGATCAGAAGCACCGGAATAAGCGATATCAGACGTCTTATTGTATAATTAAGCATTCGCCATACCGCCTTCCTCTTTCGATTTCGCTGCAGCATCGCGCAACTGATCGGCAAATTCTCCGAACAGGTGACACTTCACGAGGTGTCCGCCGCCGATATCAGTGCTTTCCGGCACGCGCTCCGCACAAACCGATTGTGCGGCACCGCACCTGGTACGAAAATGACAGCCCGAAGGTGGGTTTACAGGACTCGGCACATCGCCGGTGAGAATGATCCTTTTGCTTTTTGCCGTCGGATCGGGAACCGGAATCCCCGACAGCAACGCTTGCGTATAGGGATGAGATGGGTTTTTATACAGTTCGTCTCTGGTTGAGAGTTCCACGATGCGCCCGAGATACATGACTGCAATCCTGTCGCACATATATTCAATCACCGACAGGTCATGCGATACGAAGAGATAGGTGAGTTCCCTCTCTCGTTGTATATCTTTGAGCAGATTCAGGATCTGCGAGCGGATGGATACATCGAGCGCGGATACGGGTTCATCGCAAAGAATAATATCCGGATCGAGGATCAAAGCCTTTGCAATCATGATCCGCTGCCGCTGTCCACCGGAAAACTCGTGCGGATAGCGTCGTGCCTGATCCGCGCGAAGACCTACATCTTCCATGGTCTCCGCAACCTTTTTTCGAATTTCCGCTTTTGATCCGTATTTGTGAATCACAAGCGGCTCGGCAATGATGCTGCTGACCCTCAATTTGGGATTGAGTGAAGAATACGGATCCTGGAAGATCATTTGGATCTCTTTACGCATCTTGTGCAGTTCTTTGCCCCTTATGGAGAGCATATTTTGACCATCTAGGATGATTTCACCATCCGTAGGATCGATCAGTCTTAGGAGCATACGGCTGAATGTGGTCTTGCCGCATCCGGATTCACCGACCAACCCTAAAGTTTCACCCTTGTAAATATCGAGGTCAATGCCATCCACCGCTTTCACGTAACCTTTTTTCCGTTTGACGATTCCCTTTTTAACAGGAAACCATTTTTTCAGTCCACGAATCTGAAGAAGCTCGTGTTGATCCCGTGCGGTGCTGCTTTCCATGTTCATTCTTTCAACGCTCCATTCTCTCTCTCGATCTGAAGCAACTTACAAAATGCCCCGGGGCGATTTCCTCAAACACGGGCTCTTCCTCTTCACATCGGGTGATTGAAAAATCACACCGCGGGCAAAATCTGCACCCCTTCGGTAAATTTGAAAATTCGGGGACAACCCCTCGAATCGTGTCCAACCGTCCTCTGTTTCCGATTTTTGTAATAGAATTCAGGAGACCTGCCGTATAAGGATGAACCGGTTTTGCAAACAGATCTTCCACTGCCGCCTGTTCCACGATTCGCCCGGCATACATGATGGCAACCCGATCCGACATTTCAGCGATCACGCCCATGTCATGCGTGATAAAGATGATCGACATGCCCAGTTCGTCTTTCATCTGGCGCATCAGATCCAGAATCTGTGCCTGTATCGTAACATCGAGTGCGGTGGTGGGTTCATCCGCAATCAGCAGCGCGGGTTTGCAGGACAAGGCGATGGCAATCATCACCCTTTGGCGCATTCCGCCGGATAACTGATGCGGGTACTCTTTCATACGTTGTTCCGGCAGTGGGATGCCGACCAACTTTAGCATTTCTATCGCTTTGGCATTCGCCTCAGCTTTCGACACGTCCTGATGAACGAGAATGGTCTCTGTGATCTGTCTCCCGACTGTAAATACCGGATTCAGCGAGGTCATCGGTTCCTGAAAGATCATCGAGATGTCCTTCCCCCTGACGTGCCGCATCTCTTTCGTGGTCTTTTTCAGCAGGTCTTCGCCCTTGAAGATGATCTCGCCGTTTTCGATTTTTCCCGGCGGATTGGGAATCAACTGCAAAATGCTCATGGCGGTCACGCTCTTGCCGCAACCGGATTCACCCGCAACGCCAAGCGTTTCCCCCGGATTGACATACAAATTAACATCGTCAATGGCAGCGGTCATCACGCCGTCTGAATAAAATCGAACTTGTAAATCCTTGATTTCCAGTAATTTTTCTTCATCCATGGACAATCCGTCCTCTCAATATTTATTTGACAATTCCATTATACTACTTGAAACCCGTTTTTTTGTCTAATACCCAACCTTTATATTGAGTATAACCAGTACGAATAATTTATTGCTGCACAGCGGTAGAAAAAGCAATGCTCCGTGCACTTCTGTCGATGCAAATCTCTTCAATATTGGAAGTAAATCCCTTATTCTGCTGTAATGTGAGCAACATGATCATGCCGGCGATCAACACGATATCCTTCTTCCCAAAAGCATAGATTCTCACCCCATTTACATAAATCTGTCCCGTCTTCCGAATGATCGCCGATACATCGGTATAAGCGATATAATTCGTTCCGCTTAATTCATGGACATATATGCCCTTCGTGCCAAAGATGACACCGGTCTTTCCGTCTAAAACAAGTGCGGTATCCACAGCAAACAGGATCTCTTCCGCCGCGATTTGCGCATACTTTCTCTGCAGTTTCCCGGTGAGATTTTCCAGTCTGCTCTGATGCCGCTCCTGATCCGGATAAAGAATTCTTTCCCGGTTATCCGCCCCCAGTCTCCCGATCATCTCCTTTATTTCAGCGTTCAGGAACGACCGGTTCCGGATCCCCGCACCCGGCGCAAGGGTCTTCCGCGGCAAGCCCTGCATGTGAATCACCTTTCCTGTCCCACCGCTGAGCGAGAGGATATCGCCGTCGTACGGTCCGGCGGCGAAAATCAGCATAACAGCCTCAATCAACTGTACGGCAGCTCTTTCCCATGTAGAAGACGCAATGAAATTCTTTAAATATATTCTACCCTTTTTCAGTTCAAAATAGTTTCTATAGATATCCGACAACTCATAAACATATTTTCTCGACAGATATGCCGCTTTATTTGAAATGAGGATGGATCTTTCGGATATTTTGTTCCAGCTTCGTCTGTAGCTCAGCACGAACAGGGGATACTCTTCATTCCGGGGTCGATAACAGATGTTTCTCAGGATTTTCGGATTGATTTGTTTTTGCCACGGATACAACATGATATTTTTTGACAGTTCGGGAGGCATGCAATTCACAAGCACATCATACAACTTCGGAAATTTGTCGCCGATGTGCTGCTCAACTGCATCGCGAAACGGACTATTCGCCAAAAGCCCGTTGCATATGCTTTCAGTATTTTCACCAAAATATCTTTCTAAGTTATCGTTCATCCAATCTCCCGGTCTGCGAACCGTAGTCATATGAGCTTATTCAACGCATCGCGATCGTATGCTTCGCCATTGGCTTTCTTCTCTAAGGCGTCCTTCAGCAGATCAAACCTCTTTTGAGTCAGTGGATATAAAAACACACAAAATACGGACAGCACCATGCATACTGCCGGAATGAATGTGATCGAATGGCTGATCCACTGAAGCGTACCCGCACTTTGCATTGTTAATTGATTGTCAAACCCTGAGCGATCCAGAATGATGCTCAACACAAATACGGTCACACCTGCAGAAAGCGCTTCGGACAAAGATTGAATCGAAACGACGATACCTTCCCTTCTCTGCCCGTATACAAACTCATCCACTTCACAAATATCATATATCATGGAAGGGAACAATTGCCAGTAACAACCGTTACCACATGCGACGAAAAACAAAAACACAAATAATTCCGGAAACGTATGCATTCCTCTGATCCCTGAAATGACAACGACGACACAACTCAGGAGGACGCCGACCATAAAAACGGTTCTCTTGCCGAACAGGCCGCTGGTCTTGATGATCGCGGGAACCACCAAGATGCCAACCACGCCCACGAACAGATATACCAAAGTTATTTCGCTCTTGCTCAATCCCATGTTGTAGGACAGAAAATACATGCGTCCGCTTATATTCAACGTATTCGCCGCAAGGTAGAGAATGCTTCCCGCGACAAGATATTTCAACGGCTTCAGCTTGATTACCTGCAGATATTCCCGAAGAATATTCCACCTCGGTACGCTGCGATCTGTTGTTTTATTTTTCCGGGGATTTGCCATCGGGAGATTTTTTTCCGCACCTCTTGTCGTGCGCCAGGTGCCCAGAATCGAAAAAAACGTGACGATCGCCACCACGATACCGGCGCACTGCCATGCGCTTTGAATCGACACCTCTTTCCCGGTTAAGATCGCAACGATAAAGGTGGCAGCGACCATTCCGATCAGACTGCCGACGTGATTGAAGGCAGAAGCGAACGAGCGCAATACCGTTCTTTCATTATAGTCATCCGTCAATTCCGCTCCCAATGCCAGATATGGGATGAAGAAAACCGAAAATCCCGACCAGAAAAGAACCGTCATCACAGAATAGTAGATCGTTTTTACCGCATCTCCTGCCGTGATACTTGTAAAAAGGAAAATGATTGCACCGGATACAAGAAATGCACCAATCAGCATATAGGGTCTTCTTCTCCCGTATTTCGACGCAGATTTGTCCGTCAGATATCCGATGATGGGGCTCCAAATACCGTTCCAGATTCCGCCGATAGACGTGATAATACCTGCGCTCACAGCCGGAACGCCCGCTACTGTCGTTAAAAAAAACAGTGAAAACGCGGAGACAAAACTGTAACTTGCACTATCCCCAATGGCTGCAAAGCCATAGCCGAATTTTTCCTTTCTTGTAAGCCGTTTTTCGTCTCGCACTGGCGCCTTCACCTCATGATTTGCTTCCACTGTAACATCTTTGCCGCAAAAAACGACCTCCTGAAGGAAGCCGTTTTCATGCAGTATCGACTTAATAAGGATTTACTCTTCCGTAAACGCTTCCTTTACTTCCTCTTCGCTTGCGGCGGCTTCCGCTTCAGGATCGGGAATTTCAAGCTCGGCGTCCGCTACAGGTTCAAAAGCGGTGGCCGCTTCTTCGGCAGTCTCCGATGCTTCCGCTTCGGGATCCGGGATCTCAAGCTCAGCGTCCGCTACGGGTTCAAAAGCGGTGGTCGCTTCTTCGGCAGTCTCCGCCGCTTCCGCTTCGGGATCCGGAATTTCAAGCTCGGCGTCCGCTACAGAGGCAGAATCTTCGAGTTCTTCGGATTCTTCCTTTCCGGTGATGTCTTCGACAAATTGTTCGACAGCGTCTTCAACCTTCTCCGCAATCCCTTCCGCGACCGCTTCAATCTTCTCCGCAACATCGCCTAGCGCGTCCTTAACGATCTCCCCAAGGCTCTCTTTTGCTTCTTCAGCTTCCTTATCAAGGGTTTCTTTGATACTGAGGCTGATCCGTTTTCTGTCTTTATCGATCTCCAAGATCTTCGCGGTAATGTCTTGACCTACTTCGATCTCATCCGAAATGTTATTCACACGCCGATATGCGATCTCGGAGATATGCACGAGTCCGTCAAGACCCGGTTCGAGTTCTACGAACACGCCATAATCCTTTAGCTGTACGGCTTTACCGCTGATCACCTGTCCTATCTGATACTTTTCATTGATCACGGACCAAGGTTCCGGGAGGTTCTGCTTGTAACCGAGTGAAATCTTTTCTTTTTCCTTGTTCATCGAAAGAACCTTCACATTGATCTCCTGATCAATCGCAAGGACTTCTTCGGGATGCCTGAGTTTGCCCCAAGAAATTTCAGAAATATGAAGCAGACCATCAATCCCACCGATGTCTACAAAAGCGCCATAATCCGTAAAGCGCATGACCTTACCCTCGATGATATCGCCGACGTTGATCGTGTCCCAGATCTCCAGCATACGCTTTTGCCGTTCTTCATTGAGCACAGCCTTGTGCGAAAACACGACCTTATTGCGCTTTTGATCGACCCGCATGATCTTAACAACAAGTGTCTTCCCGACGAACTCATCTGCCTTCTCGACATAGCGATCCGATAGCTGCGACATCGGGATAAACCCGTTGATCTCATTGAATGATGCGATGACGCCGCCGTTGACTTCTTTGATCACCGTAACTTCGAGCGTCTCATGCTCGTCGAGCGCTTTATTGATATCCTCCCAGTGCTCGCTGACAATCACGCGCTTCTTCGACAGCAGAATATTGCCGTCTCCATCGTCGTTCTTGAGCACTTTTGCCTGAACTTCGTCTCCTTCTTTAAAAACATCAAAGAGCGTTTGTTCCGGTTCGAGGGTAACTTCGTTGCGTGGGATGATGCCGTCTTTCTTGCAGCCAATGTTTATGATCACATCTTTGTCGCTGACTTGGATTACTTCTCCGGTGAAGATATCGACGTTTCTGGGGAGACGCAGTGCCTTGTCGATCTCGTACATAAAAACAATCATCGGATTAAACTCTTGGCTTTCGTTGTTGAATTCACTCATTCTGGTAATAACCTCCTTAATTAACCGTTCGGGCGTCGAAGCACCCGCAGTAATGCCTATTGTATTACAATTGCGGATTTTCTGCAATGGTAAATCGTTGATATTCTCGACAAAAATAGTGTTGCGACACCTTTTCTCCGAGATCTCAAACAGCTTCCGCGTATTGGAGCTGCTTTTATCCCCCACAACCAGCATAATTTCAACATTTTCAGCCAGTTTTGCACAGGCCTGCTGACGGTCTTTCGTCGCTTCGCAAATCGTATTTCGCACAGTGGCACTGCCGATCCGCGTAAAAATCGGTTCGATTTGTCTGAATTTGTCTTCGTCAAACGTCGTCTGCGCAACGACAAACAGCGTTTCTCCGTTTTGATCCGCAGCAGCGGCAAACGCCTGCGCATCCGCTACAGAAGAGACGATTTTCGCCTTCCCACCGCACCATCCGCTGACACCGATCACCTCCGGATGTCCGGCATCACCAACAATCACAACTGTTTCACCGCGTCTTACCGCATCTTCCGCGAGCTTTTGAATGTGCCGGACTCTGGGGCAGGTTGCGTCAACGACATGAACGCCCTTATCCTTTGCTTGTTCAAAAAAAAATTGACCTTCCCCGTGCGAGCGTACAACAGCGATCGCACCGAAAGGCACTTCTTCAATATGATTGACCGTAATGAGTCCGAGATTTTCCAGTTCCCGCACGACAGATGCGTTGTGGATGATCGGTCCGCACACATAGACCGGCGATCCGGCGCACCGACCGTTCTCGATGGCCGCGCGCGCAGTTTCCACGGCATTTTTCACGCCAAAACAGTAACCGAGATGATCAGCTTTTATGATTTCCATCTTTAATACGAAACGATACCGCCGGACTTACACCTCGGTCTGATCGTCTTTACTGCTGAACAATTTGATGATAAGGATCAAAACACTCGCCAACAGAAGTCTTGGCAACACGGTTGAATTCTTCTTTTTATACTTGCTCATATTCAGTTTGCCTCCGGCCTGACAGCCCGCTCGGTTTCATGCCGTGTTCAATGACACATGCACATTTAATACTTTCTCATTATACTACATCATACCGCACAAAATACTACATTTCTTACCGCAATATCGCAGATTTTCAGATTTTTGGCAGATATCGTCCAAAGACAATCAGCGCAAGCCGTAAAATCTGATCATATAGGATAAACAGAATGATGCCACCGGAGATCCAAAGCGCAGGCGCGAATTTCGAAGTAATCGCTTCCGGAACAAAAAGTCCCCCAAAAACGGCAAATCCGCTTCCGGCAAGCACGACGGCAGCCGCCACCTTC
>JAISKP010000024.1 GCA_031260885.1 Eubacteriales Family XIII. Incertae Sedis bacterium | reverse complement strand
TTGCATCCATCGGAAGGGATTCTTTCCAAGAGGTGGATATCGTCGGTATTACGCTTCCGATCACAAAGCACAGTTTTGCATTGCGGGATGTGGAAGAGATCGCACCTGCGATCCGTAAGGCATTTCAGATCGCAAAGAGCGGCAGACCGGGTCCTGTGCTCATCGATGTGCCGAAGGACCTCATGAATGCGAAGGCAAAATACGTGAAAGCGGAACCGCTGCCTTGCATCGCGTCTCCGCAGGTTTCCAAGGAACAGATCGACGAACTGGCGCGGTTGATCA
Source organism: Eubacteriales Family XIII. Incertae Sedis bacterium (assembly GCA_031260885.1). Lineage (GTDB taxonomy): Bacteria > Bacillota > Clostridia > Peptostreptococcales > Anaerovoracaceae > JAISKP01. Next base: position 6,010 of record JAISKP010000024.1, on the reverse strand, counting down.
ACGAATCGGAGCGTCCTGTCATCTACGCCGGCGGCGGTGTGAATCTGGCGAACGCATCGGCAGAATTGACAAAGCTCGCAAAGAAGGCGCAGATACCGGTTGGGACGACGCTGATGTGTCTCGGCTGCTTTAGTCGCAAAGATCCGCTGTCTCTGGGGATGATCGGCATGCATGGGGAGAAAGATGCGAATCTCGCGGCGCACAACAGCGATCTTTTGATCAACATCGGTGCACGGTTCAGCGATCGGGTGACGGGCGATACGACTCGATTTGCAAAGAACGCTAAAATCATTCACATCGATATCGATCACTCGGAAATCAATAAGAACATTGACGCGGATTACGTGGTCATCGGTGACGTCAAAGAAATTTTGGCGGCGCTTATCCCAAAGGTTCAGAAGGCTGATCATAAAGAATGGAATGCGAAAGTTCACGCATGGAAACGAGCCGTTTCGGACAGCGGGCATTTTGATCCGGCGGCAATTCTCCGGACGGTGCATGACATGCTCGGCGATGACACCATCGTTGTAACTGATGTCGGTCAGCATCAGATGTGGACGGCACAGAAGTGGCCGTTTACGAAACCGAGGCATCTGATCACGTCAGGCGGACTCGGAACCATGGGCTTTGGACTCGGCGCTGCGATCGGCAGTCAGATCGCGAATCCGTCTGCGCAGGTGGTGCTGTTTACGGGTGACGGGAGTTTCCGTATGAATATGAACGAACTGCTCACAGTGTCCGGACAGGACTTGCCGATTCTCGTATTTGTACTAAAAAATAACACGCTCGGCATGGTTCGTCAGTGGCAGAAGCTGTTTTTCAAAAAACGCTACTCGGCGACGGACATCCCCGACAATCTCAACTATGAACTTTTGGCTGCATCAACCGGTCTGAAAGGATATCACGTATCCGATGCGGAAACGCTGAAGGTAACCGTCACGGAAGCGAAAGCGTCCGGAAAGGGCGCGGTCATCGCATGCGAGATCTATACGGATGAAAACGTGTGGCCAATCGTGCCGCCGGGCGACGCGATTTTTAATCTCGTGACAAATGAATAATGCAGCGGCACGTCAACGTATTCGCAAAGACCCACAAGAGAAAAGGGGAAATCAGATTTAATGGAGAATGCAGCATCAAATAAGCGAATTGCCGTCCTCATCGATGCGGAAAACGTTTCATACAATTATATCGAGGAGATTCTCGATGAAGTAGCTTTGTACGGTCGTGCGACAAATAAACGAATCTACGGAGATTTTACCAATCAAAACATGAAGGGTTGGAACGCAGTCGCAAACGAACACTCGCTGCACCAGGTCACGCAACTCAGCTATACGAAGGGAAAGAATTCATCCGATTCCGTGCTCATCATCAACGCGATGGACATTCTCTACGAGGGAAATGTGGAGGCAATCTGTATCGTTTCGAGCGACAGCGATTTCACACGGCTCGCAATGCGCATCGTCGAATCCGGTCTTGAAGTCATCGGTATGGGCGAGGAGAAAACAGCCGCTTCCTTTATCAATGCGTGTACGATATTTAAATTCCTCGGCAATGAAAAGAAAGCGGAACAGGCGGCTCAGGCTGCGCAATCCGCGAAGAAGGCAACGCCGTCCGCACAAACTGCACAGACGGCGGTTGCGCCGGCAAAACAGAAGAAGACTGTAGAGGGAATCGAAGAGGCAGAATCTCGGGATGAAGCCGAGAAAAAATATCTGCAGCAGGTACCGAAGAAGGTCGTCAAGGCGATCCAAAACGCGATTATCAACCTTGACACAGACAGCGACGGTTGGATTCCGATCAGTCTGATCGGAGACATGCTCCACAACCGTTTTCCGGATTTCGATCCGACGATTTGGGGCGCAAAATCAAAGCAGCTTTCGGCGTTTCTCATGCAACTCGAAGATTTCGAAATCGACGGTCGTAAAAGCAACAACCCGAATGCACCGAATTATTACATTCGGAGGAAAAGTTAGGAAAGATGGAACAAAGCCGCTAATGCCGCTAATGACATTGGCGTAATGTTGAATGCAGTGGAACGGAGTCGGTTATGCCTCTTGTAATATTGGGATTAATTGTGATTATTGCTGCCGGACTTCTGGTCTATACGTCTACGACCGGAAAAACAAAATCGCAGCCTTCCGACCGTCCGAAAAACCGTGAACACAATTACGAGAAATCGGAAGACGGCAAAGTGGTGTTTCTTTATAATCACAGCGCCGGCGCGGGTAAAAAGGCGGATTCGGAATCGGATGCCGAGAAGACGGAAGACAATTCCGACGAGGATCAGGATTCCTGATATCCCGATAGGGGGAAACGACGTGGAAACAATTTTACTAATTGCGGTTTTGATCGTGCTTGCAGCGGCTGTGATCGTGCTTGCGGTCATGCTTCGTGCTCTCCGGAACGAACTGCTTCGCAGCGCAAAGGACAACAGCAGGGAGCTTCAGGACGAACTGCATCGGAGCATCCGGGACTTTCGCGAAGAAACGGCAAACAATGCCGCAGTTCTCCGCGATGAGACAGCGAAAAGCGCGACCGCCCTCCGCGAAGAAACCGCGAAAAATTCCACCGAACTTCGTCTGGAGGTCGGACAGAAAATTTCAGAACAGTCCGTTCAGAGCGAACAGAAGCTCGAGAACATCCGCACGACGATGGAGACGCGTCTTCGGACGCTTCAGGAAGAAAATACGAAGCAGATCGACGGTATGCGCTCGACCGTGGAAACGCGCATCAAATCCCTTCAGGATGACAATACGCAGCAACTCGACAAGATGCGCGCTACCGTGGATGAGAAACTTCAGAAGACGCTGGAAGACCGCATCGGTCAATCCTTCAAACTCGTCAGTGAGCGGCTCGAAGAGGTCTATAAAGGCCTCGGCGAGATGCAGACCCTCGCGTCCGGCGTGGGCGATTTGAAAAAGGTTCTGAGCAACGTCAAGACACGCGGCATTTTAGGTGAAATACAGCTCGGCGCGATTTTGGAAGAGGTTCTGTCGAAGGAACAGTACGAGGAGAACATACCGACGATTAAAGGCAGCGCGGAACGCGTGGAATTCGCGATCAAACTGCCCGGCGGGGACGGCGGAAGCATCTATCTTCCGATCGATGCGAAATTTCCGGGGGATGCCTACAGCAATCTGGTCGATGCTTATGACAGCGGAGATGCGGAACGCATCGACACAACGCGAAAACTGCTCATCACCGCGATCAAACTCGCTGCAAAGAATATCTCATCGAAGTATATAGGTCCGCCGGATACGACGGACTTTGCGATCATGTTCCTGCCGTTTGAGGGACTCTACGCCGAGGTGATCCGCCTCGGTCTGATCGAGTCGCTTCAGAAGGAATACAAGGTGAACATCGCAGGACCTACGACGATGGCGGCGCTCCTGAACAGTCTACAGATGGGTTTTCGGACGCTTGCGATCCAGAAGCGTTCAGGCGAGGTCTGGACCGTCCTCGGCGCGGTCAAGAAGGAATTCGAAAGCTTTACGGATGTCCTTTCAAGTGCACAAAAACGACTGGAACAAGCGCAGACCGATCTTGACAAGCTTATGACGACGAGAACCAACGCCATCCGCCGCAAGCTCAGGGATGTATTGAGTCTCAGTGATAGTGAGACCGAGGACATCCTCGCCATTGAGGAATCCGTGAATATCGGAGATGCCGAAGACGATCCGGATGACCTTTCGGATGAATAGAGCTCGGAGGTGTATATGAGCGACCGCATTTTCGCGATCGGCGACCTTCATCTTTCCTTTTCTCAGGAAAAGCCCATGGGCGTTTTCGGTGAAAACTGGGAAGATCATCATCTGAAAATTGAAGAGAACTGGCGTGCATCCGTTGCGGATGACGATATTGTATTCATTCCGGGCGATATTTCATGGGCGCTGAAGCTCGAAGATGCCTTGTCCGATCTCGCATGGCTACATGCGTTGCCGGGGACGAAAGTTCTGCTGCGCGGCAATCATGACTACTGGTGGAATTCTGTTTCGAAGCTTCGGGAACTATACGACAGTCTCCGTTTTATTCAAAACGACAGCATGGATGTCGGAAATGCCGTGCTCTGCGGTACCCGCGGATGGTTGACGCCCGAAGATGTTCACTATAACGCGGAAGACGATGAAAAAATCTTCAAACGAGAATTGATCCGGTTGCGGATTTCGCTGGAATCAGCGGCAAGGACCGCCATCGCGAAGATCGCCAAGGACGGTAGCGGCGAGACAACGGGGGAGACAGTCGTTCCGATCATCTGCGGTCTGCATTTTCCGCCGACCGGCGGCGGATCGATGTCTGAATTTACGACGATGTTTGAAGAATTCGGCGTCACGAAGGTTGTTTACGGACATCTCCATGGCAAGGAATCCTACGGAAAAGGCATTAAAGGCGTTTACGGAGGCGTTTCCTACAGTCTCGTATCAGCGGACTACATCGACTTTAATCCGATACAGATCTTATAGGAAGAATTCCATATTTTCGCCACTATGGAATCAAGGGTGCACCGAGAACCGTCAGACTGTGCACTCTTGTGCACTTTTTGTTATCGGCTGATGAATTCTCCCAGATTCACATCCTCAATCGTATTAAAGATCATATCCGACCTGCTGATCATGACTACGGCATCCTGAGGTTTCCAATGCACATAGCCTTGCGTGCCGATTTCGGGAAGATCGATGCCTCCGATCCGCGAGAGCGTGAACCTGCTGCCATCCGCAAATGCGAGGATCGCTTTCCCGCAGGATCCCGTGAAGATGTGTTCCTGTACGGTTGTGGGCAGATCAAAATCCGGAACAGGTTCGGTACTCCACAGGAGATTCTCCGGGCGAACGGAAACATCCACAAACTGACCGGAACGTATGTTTGTATGCGCTGTGTCCGCCGGACAACGACCGAAAGCGGATGAGAGCGATGCAATCCCTCCGCACGTCTGTATGACGGTGGCCTCAAAAAGATTGGATTCTCCGATGAAGTCTGCGGAAAACCGTTTTTCGGGTCTTTTATAGATTTCCGTCGGCGTGCCTTCCTGCTGAATAACGCCGTTCTCCAGAAGTACGATGCGATCCGACATCACCATCGCCTCCTCCTGATCGTGTGTGACATAGATGAAGGTAATCCCCAGTGCCTGCTGAAGTCTGCGCAGTTCAAAACGCATTTCTTTACGCAGCTTTGTATCGAGTGCGGTCAGCGCTTCATCGAGCAGCAGAAACGGGGCGTTGTTCACGATCGCCCGTGCAAGCGATACGCGCTGACGCTGCCCGCCGGACATCTGTGATATGCGCCGCCGTTCGAAGCCTTCCATTCGAACCATTTTGAGCATTTCCAGCACGCGCGTTTCGATTTCTGCCTGTGGTATGTTTTTTAACCTGAGTCCGTATGCGATATTTTCAAAGACCGTGTAGTGTGGAAAAAGGGCGTAATCCTGAAAGATCGTATTGACGTTTCGTTTATGCGGCGGCAACCCGTCGATGCGCACGCCGCCCAGCAACACCTGCCCACTGTCAGGCGATTCAAACCCCGCGATGATGCGGAGCAGCGTCGTCTTGCCGCATCCCGAAGGTCCCAGCAGAGAGACAAATTCACCTTCCCTGATCGTGAGCGAAAAGTCGCGAATGACAGGGACATCACCGTAGCTTTTGACAATATTGACAAGCTCAAGACTGTTTTCGCTCATAATGCCTTCCCTCCGCGCTCTCCGGTGCGGATACGCATGACATTCTCCACCTCGGACACGAAGACTTTTCCGTCTCCGACCCTGTTTTCGCTGATCTGTTCATAGATGTACCGGAGAAACCTGTTTACATCTTTGTCCTTCATGACGATAATGACCATGATCTTAGGAATGAGATTCATCCCCGGGATCTTTAGCCCTTTAAACTCAGAATCGGATGCGGTTCCCTTTTGGTTTCCGCAACCCATGACGCTGAGCACCGTCATGCCGCCGATGTTGAATTCTTCGGGAATTCTCTTGAGTAGTTCGAGCTTTTCAGGTCTGATGATGATCTCCACTTTT
>JAISKP010000092.1 GCA_031260885.1 Eubacteriales Family XIII. Incertae Sedis bacterium | reverse complement strand
CCTTTTCGGAGAGGATCGGAAAGCCTGCCCGGATCTGCGCTAGGGAGACATCGCCGATGTACTTGCTTTTTTCGAAAGATGTCGCTTCGTAAGCGTCCGGTACTTTCGCTTTGCCCTGCAGTTCTATTTTGGCCGCAGCGCTTCCTGCGGATTCCGCCTCACCGATCTGGGAGAGCGTTGGCGCATAGCTTTCGGATTTCGGGCGGTAAGCTTCAGCTTCGCTGCGTATCGCATCCGATCCGCTGCGTATCGCATCCGGTGCGCCTGCCAGCGTGTGAATCGCCGGCACATCGAATTCGGGGAAATACCCGGCAGCGATCCGCGCGATTTCCCCCTCGGACGGAAGTCCGTAAGATGAAGGATCCTGCGTGGATGCGCCGTTCGCATAGGGCAATCCGCCGCCGGACAGTCCTTCCGGGAACCAATTACTTGTAGTCATAGTATTCACCGACCTCCACATTCTCCAGCACAGCGATGGCGTCGTCGGCTAAAATTGCAGCGGAGCAGTAGACGGAAAGGAGATAGGATGCAACGCCCTGATCGTCTATGCCGCGGAAGCGGACGGACAGACCGCGGGATTGTTCACCGGGCAGATTTTGCTGATACAGTCCGATGACGCCGCGTTTGGCTTCGCCCGTGCGCACGAGTAGGATGTTTGACTTGCCGGTCTTTGCTTTCGGATTTTTCAGACCGTCCACAAAGAGCTTATCGGTCGGAATGAGTGGGATACCGCGCCATGCGATGAAGTTGCCGCCGGCGATGTTGACCGTGACAGGCGGTACGCCGCGGCGCGTGCATTCGCGCTCGAAAGCGGCGATGGCTTTTGGATGCGCGAAAAAGAAGGACGGATCCTTCCAGACCTTCGTGATGAGTTCGTCGAGGTCGTCGGGCGTCGGCGCACCCTTCCGCGGCTTGATACGCTGGCTGTCCGCGACATTCTTGAGAAGACCGTAGTCGTCGTTGTTGATGATCTGGCTCTCCTGACGCTCCTTGAGGCTCTCGATGCCGAGCGCAATCTGTTCGCCGATCTGATCGTAAGGCGAACTGTAGACATCGGAAACTCTCGTATCCACATTGATGATGGTCGAAATGGAATTGAGCAGGTATTCCCGGGGTTTCGTCTCATAAGCGATATAACCCTTCGGAATATCAACCTTCTTCGGATCCTGATTGCAGAGGGCATCCAACGGCGTGTCGCCTTCCACAACCTTATTTACACGGTAGATACCGGCATCGAGCCCCTTGAATTCAAGAAGCTTTGCGACCCATTTCGGGGTGATGGCACCGTACTGCGGCTTCGTTTTCGTGACGTCTGCAAGCTGATAAGCCTGATCGTACGTGAGTGCATTGAGGATGTTTGTGTCTGCCATGGTAATTACCTTTTTGAACCTTTCATCAATATTGAGGGAGATTGTTGTCGACGTCCCTTGCCCATGCATTGACGCCATCCTTGAGATTCAGCAGCTTGCCTTTGTAACCGGCCTCCTGCAGGGCACGGATGGCAAACACGCTGCGTTGACCGACTTTGCACAGGAAAACGGAATCTATCTGATCATCAAACTCATCGATCCTGCGGGTCATTTGACCGAGGGGGATGGGCTTTGCACCGGGAAACGGCGAGATCGCGCGCTCGTGGGGTTCCCGGATGTCGATGATTTGCAGTTTGTCGCCGGCATCGAGCCGCGCTTTCAGTTCCGTCGCTTCGATCGTATCGACGGGGATTTCCTCGTGATCGGGCTTGAGCCCACAGAACTGTTCATAATCGATGAGTTCATGAATCGACGGTTGTTCGCCGCAGATGGGGCAGCCGGGATCCTTATCCAGTTTCAGTTCGCGGAAACGCATTTCCCATGCGTCAAAGAGCAACAACCGACTGACGAGGCTGTTGCCGCCGCCGATGATGAGTTTGATGACCTCGTTCGCTTGGATCGTGCCGACGATGCCCGGCAGAACGCCGAGAACGCCGCCTTCCGAGCAGGAAGGAACGAGACCCGGTGGCGGGGGCGAAGGGTACAGACACCTGTAACAGGGACCTTCCTTTGCGTAGAAAACGCTGGCCTGTCCTTCGAACTGAAAGATCGACCCGTACACGTTCGGCTTCCCGAGCAGCACACAGGCGTCGTTGACGAGGTAACGCGTCTGATAGTTGTCCGTGCCGTCTGCTACGATATCGTAATCCTCGATGATGCTCAGTGCATTTTCGGATGTAAGTCTCGTATTGTACGGAACGACTTTGATATCAGGGTTGAGGGCATTGATGCGGTCTGCCGCAGAGGCGACCTTCGGTCGGTCGATGTCATTCGTGCTGTGGATGATCTGGCGCTGCAGATTGGATTCCTCCACAAAGTCGAAGTCTACGATGCCGAGCGTCCCGACACCCGCTGCGGCCAGATAGAGCGCAAGCGGTGCACCCAAACCGCCGGTGCCGACGATGAGCACCTTTGCCGCTTTCAGTCGTTCCTGACCTTCGAGACCGATCTGGGGCAGGAGCAGATGTCTGCTATACCTTGAGATCTCCTCGTTGGAGAGCTTGTTCAGCCTGCTGTCTTCGATGATGCCGGGCAGTACGCTCATAAACATGCTCCCATGCAAAGATCCGCATTGCCACCCGCGATGGCAGGCACCAACGTAACCGTTTCATTCTCGGAAACCGGCGCATCCAGTCCGCCGAAGTTCTTGATGTTCTCGTCTCCTACGAAGACGTTTACGAAGGAGCGAAGCTTGCCGCCTTCATCGAAGAGGTGCTGCTTTAAGTCAGGATAAGTTTTCGCCAGAGCCGCGATCACCTCTCCCGCTGTCTTGCCCGAGACCTCCGCCTCTGATTTCCCTTCCGTAAAGGCGCGTAGCGCTGTCGGAATTAGTACTTTTGCCATAAAATAATCTCCTTCCTATATCGTCCAATTGAACATGCCGTCCTCAGCAGGCGGTTCCCAGAAATGATCGGATATATATCTGGAACCGCTGTCGCACAGGATGGTTACGATGGTCGAACCTTCGGGGGCGGTTTCCGCGACCTTGAGGGCTGCTGCCACATTCGCACCGGATGAGATGCCGGCGAATACGCCTTCTTTAAGCGCAAGGTTTCGCGTAATTTCGTAGGCCCGCTCGGTTTCAACGGGAATGATCGCATCCTGGAGGCTTTCGTCGAAGATGCCCGGCTTGATCGTGGAATCCATGTGTTTCGTTCCTTCTATGCCGTGGAACGGAGATGAAGGCTGAACGGCGATGGTCTTAATGGAAGCACGCTCGTCTTTGAGCCTTCGCGATGTGCCGGAAAAAGTTCCCGATGTTCCCATGCCGGAAACGAAGTGCGTGACGCAGTGACCGGTCTGTTCCCAGATTTCAGCGCCGGTCGTCCTGTAATGTGCGCCGCTGTTTGCGGGGTTATTATACTGGTCGGGATAGAAGTACTGTTCCGGGTCGGCCTTTACCGCTTCCTGTACGGCAAGAAACGCGCCGTCGGAACTTTGCAGCGGATCGGTCTCAATGATCGTCGCGCCCAGATAACCGATCATACGCTTGCGTTCCAAATTTGTATTTGCGGGCATGTAGAGGGTAACCTTATATCCGAGCGCCGCACCGAACATCGCGTAGGCGATACCGGTGTTGCCGCTGGTCGCATCGATGATGGTTTTTTCTTTCGTGAGCAGACCCTTTTCGATCCCGTCGAGTAGCATCGCTTTTGCCGCGCGATCTTTGACGGAACCACTGGGATTTACAAATTCCGCTTTTGCAAATATCGTAATGTCATGGAAGGCTTTTGAAAAGTAGGTCAGTTCGACGAGCGGGGTGTTGCCTACCATATCTAAAATGTGCATAATACCCCCTGTGATAAACAATTCGAAGTTTACATCATTATCGCATGTTTTTTCGGAACAAACAATAATCGGTTGTGCATTCAGCGCGGAATCGGCACGATAGCAGTTGCAACCTTAGATATAAACACCGCATCATGTTCGACGAAGATCATCGAGGGCGCGTATTCTTGGAGCAGCGCCTCGATCTGCATGCGCGACTGGATGTCGATATAATTCAGCGGCTCGTCCCAGATGTACAGGTGTGCCGACTCCGAAAGGCTCTTTGCGAGCAGCACTTTCTTTTTCTGTCCCTCGCTGAGCGCGCGCAGATCCGATTCGAAATCTTCCCGCTCAAGCCCTAAATGATGCAGGATCGTGAGGAA